>JAEYVD010000512.1 GCA_023432075.1 Pseudomonadota bacterium
GTGTACGCGGTGCCCAAGCTGCTGGCCCGCCACGGCCTGAAGGTGCAGGACATCGACCTGTGGGAACTGAATGAGGCATTCGCGTCGCAGGCGCTGTATTGCCAGGAAAAGCTCGGCATCCCCATGGATCGCCTGAATGTCGACGGCGGCTCCATCGCCCTGGGCCACCCCTTTGGCGTCACAGGCGCGCGGCTGGCTGGCCATGTCCTGATCGAAGGCCGCCGCCGCGGCGCCCGCTACGCCGTCGTCACGATGTGCATCGGCGGCGGCATGGGCGCGGCCGGCCTGTTTGAAATCTACTGAGAGACCCGCATGGATCTGGAATTCACCCCCGAAGAAATCGCCTTCCGCGACGAGGTGCGCGCCTTCCTGGACGCCAAGCTGCCCCGGCGGCTGTCGGACAAGGTCAGCGAAGGCAAGCTCTTGACGCGCGACGACATGGCCGAGTGGCATGCCACCCTGAACGCGCAAGGCTGGCTGGCCACGCACTGGCCCGTGGAATACGGCGGCACGGGCTGGAGCGCGTCGCAGAAGTACATCTTCGACAACGAATGCGCGCTGGCCAACGCGCCGCGCATCGTGCCCTTCGGCCTGAGCATGCTGGGGCCGGTGCTGATCAAGTACGGCACCGAGGCGCAGCGCCGCTACTGGCTGCCCCGCATTTTGGATGGGTCGGACTGGTGGTGCCAGGGTTACTCGGAGCCCGGCGCGGGCTCGGACCTGGCGTCACTGAAGACCAAGGCCGTGCGCGACGGCGACAGCTACGTCGTCAACGGCCAGAAGACGTGGACCACCCTGGGTCAGTACGCCAACATGATCTTCTGCCTGGTGCGCACCTCGCAGGAAGGCCGGCGCCAGGAAGGCATCAGTTTCCTCTTGATCGACATGAATAGCCCCGGCATCGAAGTGCGCCCGATCGTCACGCTGGAAGGCGAGCACGAGGTCAACGAGGTGTTCTTCTCGGACGTGCGCGTGCCGGTCGAAAACCTGGTGGGCGAAGAGAACCGCGGCTGGACCTGCGCCAAGTACCTGCTGACCTACGAGCGCACCAATATCGCCGGCGTCGGCCAGTCCACGGCCGCGCTGGAACGCCTGAAGGCCGTGGCCGCGCGCCAGACGCGGCATGGCCGCCCGCTGGCCGAAGACCCGGATTTTGCCGCGCGCCTGGCGCGCGTGGAGATCGAGCTGGCCAACATGCGCACGACCAACCTGCGCGTGGTCGCGGCGGTGGCCGGCGGCGGCGCGCCCGGCGCGGAGAGCTCGATGCTGAAGATCCGCGGCACGCAGATCCGCCAGGAAATCAGTGCCCTGAACCGCCGCGCGATGGGCCCATATGCGCGTCCGTTCGTGCCAGAGGCGCTGCACGACGGCCACAACGCGCCGCCCATCGGCCCGGACGGCGCAAACAGCGCCGCGGCGCAGTACTTCAACAACCGCAAGCTGTCGATCTTCGGCGGCTCCAATGAAATCCAGAAGAACATCATCTCCAAGATGATCCTTGGACTGTAAGGGCTGGCCATGAATTTCGAACACACCGAAGACCGGCGCATGCTCTCGGACATGCTGCGCCGCTTTGTCGCCGAGCAATACGACTTCACCACGCGCATGCGCCACGCCGAATCGCGCGAGGGCTACAGCCCCGAGTTCTGGCGCCGCTACGCCGAGCTGGGCGCCATCGGCGCACTATTCACCGAGGCCGATGGCGGCCTGGGCGGCGCGGGCTTCGATATCTCCGTCGTCTTCGAAGCCCTGGGACGGGGCCTGGTGGTCGAGCCCTTCCTGGACGCCGTGATGGTCGGCAGCGCCATCGCCGCGGCGGGCTCGCCGGCGCAGCGCGAGGCGCTTGACGGCCTGATCGCCGGCAGCCTGACCGCCGCATTGGCCCACGCAGAACCGGCGTCGGGCTACGACCTGAATCAGGTGGCCACGCGCGCCGAACCCAGCCCCGACGGCTGGGTGTTGAACGGCGCCAAGGCCGTCGTCTACGCGGGCGAGCATGCCGACCTGTTCCTGGTGTCCGCGCGCACGGCGGGCAATGTTGACGACCAATCGGGCATCGGCCTGTTCCTGGTGACCCGGGGCACGCCGGGCCTGGCGCTGCGGGGCTACGGACTGATCGATGGCGGCCGCGCAGCGGAACTGGTGCTGGACAACGTCAAGCTCGCCCCCGACGCCCTGCTGGGCGACGCGCAGGCCGGTCACGCGCTGCTGGAACGCGCCGTGGGCCGCGGCATCCTGGCGCTGTGCGCGGAAGCCGTGGGCGCCATGGACTGCGCGCGCGACGCCACGCTGGAATACCTGCGCACGCGCCGCCAATTCGGCGCGCCGCTCGGCAGCTTCCAGGCCTTGCAGCACCGCATGGCCGACGTGCTGCTGGAAATCGAGCAGGCCCGCTCGGCCGTCATCAACGCGGCGGCCGCGGTCGACCACCCGGATCGCGCCACGCGCGAACGCGCGCTGTCCGCCGCCAAGGTCACGATCGGCCGCATCGGCACGCTGGTGGCCGAGGAATGCATCCAGTTGCATGGCGGCATTGGCATGACGTGGGAGTTGCCGCTGGCGCACTACGCCAAGCGTCTGGTCATGATCGATCACCAACTGGGCGACGAAGACCACCACCTGCGGCGCTACATCGCGCTGGGGCAGGCATGAGCGCGCAGGCACGGCCATGATCGACTCCCCTTCCTCGACCCGCGCCCGCCCCATTGCCGCGCCCTTCGCCGCGCCGTTTCCCGTACGCACGGCGCAGGATGTCCAGCGGCTGCAGGCGCGGCCGCTGGCGGACACGCTGACGGTACAAAGCACGTACGAGATCTTCTGCAATTCCGCCGCCGCGTTCGGCGACAGGCGGGCGCTGACCTTCCTGCGCAGCGCCGACCCGGCTGACGATGCCATCAGCTGGACCTACCG
>JAEYVD010000536.1 GCA_023432075.1 Pseudomonadota bacterium
GAACCCCAGTTCATCCAGCGCCTGTTGCAGACGCGAAAAATGGCCGTGCACGTCGCCCACCGCAAAATCGCGGCCGGCTTCATTGCGCGGGACCTTGAGAAAACGCTGCTCCATGATGATTCGGGTATGCCGCAAGGAAAAATCTGACCCTTCTTTTTAACCCGCTTTGCTCTGTCCCCACGGCCAGCCCGGATGCCGAAAGGGTCAAATAGCGTTACGAGAATCGCTCTTGTTCGTGATAATGTTTCCACCTTTCCCGTTCCGTCCTTGAGGGGTAGCGCCTCGCCGCTCCCCCGCCGTCGCCATGACCGCCGCGTCCACCATCAAAACCTGGTATCTGGTCCACAAATGGACCAGCCTGGTCTGCACGATCTTCTTGCTGATCATCTGTCTCACCGGCCTGCCGCTCGTGTTCCATCACGAGATCGAGCACTGGCTGGACGACGCCAAGCCGCTATCGGAGGTGCCTGCCGGCACGCCGCCCGCCAACCTCGACAAGCTTGTGGCGAGCGCCCGCGAGATGTACCCGAACGAGGTCGTCGACTACCTCTTCTTCGACCCCGACGAACCGCAGGTCTTCGTCGGCATGGCCAAGACGCCGGGCGACGGGCAGGCCTCGGGGCACGCCATCCGCATGGACGCGCGCACGGGCGATGTGTTGCTCGACGGCCCGCTCTACACCGAAGACAAGTTTTCGTTCATGGGCGTCATGCTGGCGCTGCATGTGGACCTTTTCGCGGGGCTGGCGGGCGAGCTGTTCCTGGGCTTCATGGGCCTCTTGTTCTGCGTGGCCATCGTGTCGGGCGTCGTGCTGTACGGCCCCTTCATGAAGAAGCTGGAATTCGGCACCGTGCGCGCCACGCGCTCGACACGCCTGAAGTGGCTGGACCTGCACAACCTGCTGGGCATCGTCACGCTGGTCTGGGCGTTCGTGGTGGGCGTCACCGGCGTCGTCAACGAACTGTCCACGCCGCTCTTCCGGCTATGGCAGTCCACCGAACTGCCGCGCGTGCTGGAACCCTACAAGGGCCAGCCCATCCCCACGCAGCTGGCATCGGCGCAACTGGCGGCCGACACCGCGCGCAAGGCCATGCCGGGCAACGAGGTGTCGTTCATCTCCTTCCCCGGCAATGCCTTCGGCAGCCCGCAACACTTCATCGCCTGGATGCGCGGCGACACGCCGCTGACGTCCAAGCTGAACACGCCCGTTCTGATCGACGGCAGGACCGGCGAACTGACGACGGTGGCGCGGATGCCGTGGTACCTGACCGCGCTGGAAGTCTCGCGGCCGCTGCATTTTGGCGACTACGGCGGCCTGCCGCTCAAGATCATCTGGGCGCTGCTCGATCTGGTCACCATCGTCGTGCTGGTGAGCGGCCTGTACCTGTGGCTGGCCCGGCGCCGCGCGACCGAGGCGCGCATCAACGATCTCATCAAGAAACACCAGGCAGCCGCCGCCCCGCAAAGGACGCCCGCATGAGCCATTCCAAAGGCAAAGGCAGCCGAGGCTTCCTGTTCGTGTGGGGCATGCCGATCCTGCTGGGCGCGCTCAGCATCTTCGGCCTGCTGGCCGCCCTCCTGGGCACCGGCGCGTGGCACTGGGCGTCATGGACCGCCCTCACCATCCTGCTCGTGGTGATCCTGCGCTACTGGGTTTTCCCGCTCGATCACTAACCGGTTCGGCCAGCGCGCCTGGCGGGCCAGGACGGCCGCGCGGCTGCGCTCGCCACGTCAGCCGTCCATGCAGTCTCTCGTTACGCGAACTTCTCGGGGTCCGGTCCCAGCCGCGGGCCTTCCTTGATGCCGTCGATGGCCGCCATGTCCGCCGGCGACAATTCGAAGTCGAACACATCGATGTTCTCGCGGATGCGTTCTGGCGTAACGGACTTCGGAATCACGACCAGGTCGTGCTGCAGATGCCAGCGCAGCGTCACCTGGGCTGGCGACTTGCCGTGCTTTTGCGCCAGGTCCAAGATCACCTTTTCCTTGGTGATGTTGCCCTGCGCCAGCGGGCTCCAGGATTCCGTCACGATGCCATGCCGGGCATGGAAAGCCCGCAGCGCGGTCTGCGTGAAGCCGGGATGCAGCTCGATCTGGTTGACGGCGGGTGTGACACCCGAGGCGTCGATCAGGCGTTCCAGGTTGGCTTGCGTGAAGTTCGACACGCCGATCGCGCGCGCGCGGCCGTCTTCCTTCATCTCGATCATGGCGCGCCAGGCGTCCAAGAATTTCTCGCTGCCGGCCACCGGCCAGTGAATCAGGTACAGGTCCACGTACGCCAGGCCCAGCTTCTCCAGGCTTTCGTCCATCGCCTTGTGCGCGTCGTCGTAGCCATGCCGGTCGTTCCACAGCTTGGTCGTGATGAACAGGTCCTTGCGCGCCACGCCGGCCGACCGCAAGCCCGCACCCACGCCCGCCTCGTTGCCATAGATGGCTGCCGTATCCACCGACCGGTAACCTGCCGCCAGCGCTTCCTTCACGCTGGAGGCCGCCTGATCATCCGGCACCTGCCACACGCCCAGGCCCAACTGCGGAATCTTGCCTCCGTCGTTCAATTTCACTGCGGGTACCTTCGCCATAAGACCCTCCATAGCATGCAACGCCACCCCGGCGCGGCGAAAACGCGCCCGGTCGCGTAACCAGGGGAGCAGCCGGCCGGCCCCCCGGTTGGAAGAGAAAGAAACGGGCCCGACGCGCTGCGCCCGTGTCGCGATACCGCCTTGCAGCCCCTGGTC
>JAEYVD010000544.1 GCA_023432075.1 Pseudomonadota bacterium
CGTCGGCGCGCGCTTGGGAAGCCTGGATCAAGGATGGGCAGAGCATTGTGTTCAAGACCTTGCTCGCGCTTGACCAAAACCTGATGCAAAGCCTGGTCCCCACGTTCAGCAATCAGGGCGAACTGGATTGGAACGACTTCGGCAAGCTCTACGCCCCGGTCACCAAGATCATTAACAGTAGCGACCTGGGTGAAAAACTCATCTGGCCTAACGTGCAAGACGCGATCGCCAGTGTGCTGGCGGCTTACAACAGTGCGGTGAGCCGACTGGAACTGAAGGTTGATGCCGGCGTGCGCAACGTCGCCGCGCGCGTGAACAGCGCATCGCTCTTGCTGTACTCGCGTACGTACATGACCCAGGTCGCTGTTCAGATGAAGCTGGGCGAGTACTACACGTTAATGTGCAAGCAGATCGGGGAAGACCGCAACAGGCTTTCGGCTGCCATCGCGCAAGCGACCGGAAAGGCGCACAAGCAAGTGCGTTCGGTGCTGACTGCTGGTGTCCTCAGTCTGGCCCTGAGTGATCCGAAACTCGCCGAAAAGATGGTGGACGTGGTCTTCTGGGTCGAAGGCAACGCGAATGACCTGCGCAAGCGCTTTGGCGGCGTTGCCCAGGACGCCATCCAGCAAACGGGAGAGGTCATCGGAGATGCTACGCGCCGGGCTGGCGAAGCGCTGAGCGAACTCAAGGTGCTGGCGGGTACGCTGGAGCCGGAGGCGCGCAAGGCCTTGGCCGGTCTTCAGCTCAGCGCGTTGCAGGCTGCCGACCTTGCACGCTCCGGGTTGAGGGGCGCGCGCAGTGCTGCTGCGATTGCCCGAGGAACGGTCGGAAGCGCTGAATTGTTGGTTGCCGTTGGCGGCACGTACCTACTATCGCAGGGTTTGCGCAAATCGGTTGAAGCCGTGGATGCCACTTTCGGAGCCAAACACGAGGAAGCCGTGCTGGCGGTGTACTCGGCCTCAATCGGGGTGTTGGGGGGAAGTATTGAGGTGGCGGGAATGACGATGAGGGCCAGCGCTGAGCAAGCGAGGAAAGTTCTCCGCGCGCATGCGTCGAGTGTCGGTGCCATCAGTCAGCTCGCGGACGCTGGTAAAGCACTGGCGCGCTTTGGGGGAATACTTGGCGCGGTGTCTGGGGCTGTTGACGCTGTTGCGGCTTTAGCTGCAGCTGGTCGTGCCGGTGATGCTGGCGGTAAATCAGCAAGATCTTGGTACTTCGGTGCTGCAGGATTATCCGTCACAAGCGTGGGCTTTGCGGTGTACGCCCTCTATTCCGCCTCGACGACAATATTGAGTGCCACCTGGGTGCTTGGGCCTGTCGGGTGGGCAATTCTTGCTGGAATTAGTGCGTTTGTCTTTCTGCAGCTTGGTGGGGAGGCTGAGTCGTCTCCCTTAGAACGATGGGCGTATCGTAGTCACTTTGGACTATCGGAGAGTGATAAGTTTGACGACGCGAATTCGGCAGTTTCCGCATTGAATGCGGCGGTTCTTGGGGTCGATGCGCAGGTGGTGTTTGGTTCTATAGTGCGAGCCGTCCACTACGAAGGGAAGGCTGCCGCCATGGGTGGGGCGGAGGGAGGGCCGGCGGTTATACCGCAATTGCAATATCAAATAGTCATGCCTCGCTACGATGTCTCCCGCGTAGCCTTTAAGTGGCGACTTATCGTAAAGCGGTATTCCGGCGAGCAGATTATGGCGTCCGGTATGCACCCACTCGGTGATCCCAAGTCAAGTGAACATAGCATCCCGCTACAGCGGCTGGATTATGTGCCTGAAAGTAATGCGCCGACTAGCCGCGAGCACACGGTTACTGCAGTAGAGGAAGGAAAGGAAACCTTCCTTATTGTGGAAGGCTCGATCGAACTCAAAGTTAGTCACGATATCGATGAGGCACGAATCGTTCTAGAGTACCTACCAAACATTCACGACTCAGAGATGATCGCAATCGTGGACGTTTCGGAGGCCAAATGACAACGTCTCCGAAAGCTCTCTTGGACATTCCGACTGCTGGATGGAAAGCTGATCTTCCGCTTCCATGGGCACCACCGGATCATATTTTTCATCCAATCGGCGTCGCACCAAATTACGTGGACGAAATCTACCTTGAGTTGCATACCGCCAAAATATTGAATCGAACGGTGGTTTGCGCTTGTGGCATCTTTATTCTCACGATCGCGTTTCTAATGCTCGTAATGTCGTTGCTTGAGCTTGCAGACGGAGCATATGCATTTAAATCAAATCCATTGGCTTATGTCTTTTTATTGGGAGCAATAATGGTCAGTTTCGTCCTGGGAATAGGCATGTTACGCACAGGTATAGCCGCCCCTCGAGACGAGCCCATTCGTTTCAACCGCAAGCGAGGCAAAGTTTACGTGTACCGATTTCACAGCGGCGGACCGATCAGTCGAAAGGGTTGGGGTGTTCGCCCGGAGGCTTTCGACTGGAAAGACCTCCGAGCCGAAGCCTGGAGTCGCAAGGCGCCGAGCCCCAGCGGTGTGCCGATTTTCGCGTGGGGCGTGGATATCGCTGTGGTGGCGCCGGGCACCAATCATGTCATTGACCGCTTCCAACTAGCCGGCAGCAACGCCAACGGCGAACACATGTGGGCAATGGCGCGCGCGTTCATGAATCAGGGACCGGAGGCATTACCCCAGTATCCAAACCCGCCTCGTGATTGGAACAACGATGTGCCGCCCTATCATTTGGCCCTGCGTTTAGCGCCTAAGGTGGAGTGGCCGACTGATATGGACGTCGAGTCGCGCACGGGACTGTGATTCGCCTTTGGTCGGCGCCGAAGTCAAAGTGTTGACGGTGTGCCGTTGGAAAGCGGCCTGCCGGATGCTGCGGCGGGCCGTTTGTTTTCCGTACGGTCAGGTAACGTTGGCAAACCGCTTTTCCAGGTACGCGATGATGTCGTTGGACTCGTACATCCAGCGCGTGCCCTCGGCGTCTTCGATGCGCAAGCAAGGCACCTTCACCTTACCGCCGCCCGCCTGCAACGCGGCGCGCGCGTCGGGGTCGTGCTTGGCGTCCTTCAGCGCGACCGGCACATTGAGCCGGTGCATGGCGCGGCGTGTTTTCACGCAAAAGGGGCACGCCTGGAATTGATACAGCGAGAGCGCGGCCGCATCGGCGTTGACGGTGGCCTGGCCTTGCGGCGAGCGCTTCTGCGGACGCGGACGGGTCAGTGCGTCGCCCAGGACAATGATTTGACCCAGGCCGACACGCAGGGCTTTGACGAGCATGAATGGGGACTCGGAATGGTGAGAGAGGGTGTCAGTCTACTCTGTGCGGCGCGGGCGGCGCTTGTGTGATGCGGTTTGGCAGCGGGCGCGGCTTGGCGCATTGCATGAACGCTCACCGCGATATCATGCCCTGGCGCTCTCGCCCAGGCCCTGTTCAGCCGGATGGGTGGCCGCGGCTGATTTGCCCAATAACCGAATCCATAGAGGAACCAAGACCGATGACGCTGTCTCGCCGCGTGCTTGCCGTTGTGTGTGTATCTGCGTTGTTTTCCCCGTTCGCCGCGTTGGCACAGTCGCCCACAGACAAAGCGCTACAGGCAGAAGCGACAGCCATGAGGGAGCGGCATCGCGCGAACACCGACAAACTGTTCGATCAGGCCCGCGAGGACATGGCATTGGTGGTGATCCCGACCGTCAATTTCGATGCGCTGCCACCGCGTGATTTTGATGACGCGGCCACACGGGACCGATTCACCCGCCAGAGCAGCACGCTCATGCATTGGCAGCATGTGACCGAGAAGGGATACGCGATGACGGTGGGCCAAGGCAAGCACAAGTTCGATGCCGCCGATCTCGGGCCGCTGTTCCAGACCACGCGCGGCGCGGTCGCGTATCAGGTGATTCCAGTGTGGCCCGGAGAATACCGGCTCAATCGCATTACCTATCACCAGCCGCGCACGGCGTTGCCGGATACAGATGCGCGCGCGAAGTCGATGGATTATCTGAAAGACCTCGGCATGGCGACGCTGACCGAGACGGCGGATGTCGATTTCAAGAAGACGGGGCCCTGGACGCCGCTGCCGCCCAGCGAGGATATGCTGGGTTCAGGCTGCGAGGTCACGTTGCGCTTCGGGGACGGCTGCGATGAGGCTGCCCGGGAGTATCGCTGGGTGGAGGAGGCCAAGCGCGCCGTCCAGGAACGCGCGGCCGAGATGGTGCCCGTTGCCGGCGTTGCGACGGAATTGCTGTTTACGCCGTTGGCCACGATCACGCTGAAAGCGGGTGATGTGGTCCTGATGGATGGGTTCAAGATGCCGGACGACCAACCAGTGATGGTCAAGGATTCGTGCGGAGTGTTGGCCCGGGAATGGGTGTGTTTGTTGGAGTCGATGACGCTCGAACGTCTGCCCGCCAGTCTTGAGGATTTCCGGAAGGCGCGTAGTGCTGCCAGTTTCCAATTGCCGAAGCTGGATGCCGCGCTACAGGGGCTGGTTTATCGGGAACCCAAGTATTACTTCGAACCTGCGGCTGCGGCGCCTAATCGGTTTGAGATGAGTAAGGAAAGCTGGAAATAGCGCCTAGGTCTGCGCTACCTCATTCCCATTCAACGTCCGAAGCCGCCTCAACTCCGGAAACCATCGCATCCACAGTCCCGCCACGGCAATCGTCCCCACCCCGCCGATCACCACGGCGGGCACTGCGCCAAACAATTGCGCGGTGAGCCCAGACTCAAATTCCCCAAGCTGATTCGACGCGCCGATGAACAAGGTGTTCACCGCGCTGACCCGGCCCAGCATGTGATCGGGCGTATTCAACTGCACCAGCGATGACCGCACGACCACGCTGACCGCGTCCGCTGCGCCAAGCACCACCAGCGCGGCGATCGATAGCGGGATCGACGTCGACAGACCGAACACGGTGGTCGCCAGCCCGAACACGATGAGCGAACCGAACAGCAGCCGGCCAACGTTCTCACCCAGGCTCAAACGTGCCAGCGTCAACGACATCAATGCCGCGCCGCAAGCCGGGGCCGCGCGCAATGCGCCAAGCGCCCAAGGCCCTGCATTGAGAATGTCTTTCGCAAAGATCGGCAGCAGCGCCGTTGCCCCGCCCAGCAGCACCGCAAACAAATCCAACGACAGCGTGCCCAGCAGCAACCGGCGCTGGAAGATGAATGTGATGCCGCCGAACAGCGTGCGCCACGTGGTTGGTTCCTTGCGAGGCGGCGCGCGGTCGATGACGAGGGTGGCGATGGCGATGAAGGCCGTCAAATACAACGCGGCGGCGACGCAGTAGATCCACCCTGCCCCGAGGCTGTAGCCGACGCCGCCGAGCGCGGGGCCGGCGATTTGCGCGATCTGGCCGCCGGATGAGGACAGCGCGGTGGCGCGTGGGAGCCATTCGCGCGGGACGACGGCGGGGATGAGCGTGGAGAGCGTGGGCGCTTCGAATGCGCGGGCCGAGCTCATGATGATGATGGTCGCGTAGATGAGCGTCTTGCCGCCGACGCCGTGCAGCGCGGCGATGGCGAGCACCAGCGTGGCCAGGGCTTCGAGCGCCATGCAGAGGGCGACGATCTTGCGGCGGTCGTAGCGGTCGGCGACGTGGCCGACGACGAGCGTGAGCGCGGCCATGGGCAGAAATTGGGCGAGGCCGATGAGGCCCAGGTCGAGCGCGCTGCCGGAGAGCGCATAGATCTGCCAGCCCACGGCGACGGAGACTATCTGGAACGCCAGTGACGCGGCGACGCGGCCGCAGAGGAAATGCAGGAACGGCGGACTGGTAAGCGGACTGGGCGTGTCGGCGGACATGGTGGGCGTGGCGCGGGGGAAGAGCCGATTCTAGGCGCGGGGCGCTGACGGATAGCTAAACCGGCGTGCCCCCAAAAACAAAGCGGCTCCGAGCGAAACCGCCGGGAGCCGCCAGCCAAACCCAAACAGCCGTTACTCGATCGACACCAGCTCGGCGCCTTCCGTCACCTGATCCCCCACCCCATAGAACACTTCCCCAACCGTACCGTCCGCAGTGGCGGAAATGGTGTGCTCCATCTTCATCGCTTCCATCACCAGCAGCGGCTGGCCCTTTTCGACCTTGTCGCCGGCCTTGACGGAGATCGAGATGATCTTGCCCGGCATGGGCGCGGC
>JAEYVD010000582.1 GCA_023432075.1 Pseudomonadota bacterium
CGGGCCGCATTTCAGGCGGCATTCCCTCCATGAGAAACGGCATTCCCAATCTGAGCGCCCTGCAGGCATTCGAGGCCTCGGCCCGGCTGGGCAGTTTTTCGCGCGCCGCCGAGGAGCTGTCGCTGACGCACAGCGCGGTCTACCGGCAGGTGGCCAGCCTGGAGGCCCGGCTGGGCGTGCAGCTCTTCACCCGGGTGCGCCGCCGCATCGTGCTGACCGACCACGGCGCCGAATACGCCGGCCGCATCCGTCACCATCTGGACCAGATCGAAAAAGACACCTTCGGGCTTGTCAGCCGGACGGGCATGGGGCGCAGCATCCACATTGCCGTCGTGCCCACCCTGGCCACCACTTGGCTGATCCCGCGCCTCGCGGATTTCCAGCGCGAGCACGGCGACGTCACCGTCAGCCTGTCCGTGCGCACGCTGCCGTTCCAGTTCAAGGACCAGCCGTTCGATGGCGCGCTGTATCACGGGGACGGGCTTTGGCCCGGCACGCAGGGCGGACTGCTGTTTCCCGAGCGCGAGCTGGTGCCGGTCTGCGCGCCCGAATTGGCCGATCGCGTGGCGCAAGCGGGCAGCGCTGCGCTGACCGGCATGACGCACCTGCATCTGGCCTCGCGGCCGGACGCCTGGCGCCAGTGGTACGCGGCCAATGGCCATCTGTACGGACCGCAGGCAGCCGGCGGTCCGCGCTACGAGCTTTTCACTATGGTGATGGCGGCAGTGCAGGCCGGGCTGGGCGTCGGGCTGATGCCGCGCTTTCTGGCGCAACCGGCGCTGGACCAGGGCGCCCTCGTCATGCCCGTGCCGCAGTCGCTGGCGGTCAGCCAGGGGTATTACTTCGGCTATCCGCAGCGCAGCGAGCGCTCCGAGGCGCTGAAGGTGTTCGAGTCCTGGCTCAAGTCCGCCGCCGCCGGCGTGGGCGAGCGCCTGCCCAGCCGCGCCGCGCCGTAGAATCCCGCCATGTCCACCGCCCGCCAGCCGCTGGCTTCCCAGGCCGATATCGACGCCTTCATCGACGCCGTCTGGCTCGAGGACGGCCTTTCCGCCAATACCCTGGCCGCCTACCGCCGCGACCTGACCGGTTTTGCCCGCTGGCTCGAAGACCCCGAGGCCTACGCCCGGGAGCTGGCCGACCGGCACGGTGAACCCGAGCGGACGCAGACCATGCCCATCGGGCCGGCCAAGCCGATCCGCGACGCGCAGAAGGCGGATATCGAGGCCTGGTTCGCGTTCCGCCACGAAGAAACCCGCGCCACCACCGCCAACCGCCGGCTGGCGGCGCTGCGCCGCTTCTACGCCTGGGCGCTGCGTGAACACCGCGCCGAACGCGATCCGTGCCTGACGCTGGTCGCCGCCAAGCAACCGCCGCGCATGCCCAAGACGCTGTCAGAGCAGCAGGTGGATGCCTTGTTGCGGGCGCCCGACCTCGGCCAGCCGCGCGGCCTGCGCGACCGCGCCATGCTTGAGACCTTGTACGCCACCGGCCTGCGCGTGTCCGAGCTGGTGGGCGTGCGGTCGCTGGACGTCAGCCTGAACGAAGGCGTGGTGCGGGTGGTGCTGGGCAAGGGCGGCAAGGACCGGCTGGTGCCGCTCGGCGCCGAGGCCGCGCACTGGATTGCGCAGTACCTGACTACCGCCCGCCCTGAACTGGCGGCGGGCCGCGTCAGCGATGCGCTTTTTATCACCAGCCGCGCCGAGGCGATGTCGCGGCAGGCGTTCTGGCAACTGGTCAAGAAATACGCCGTGATCGCGGGCGTGCATGCGCCCCTGTCGCCGCACGTGCTGCGCCACGCCTTTGCCACGCACCTTCTGAATCACGGCGCGGATCTGCGCGTGGTGCAGATGCTGCTGGGCCACGCAGACATCTCCACCACGCAGATCTACACCCATGTGGCGCGCGAACGCCTGAAGGCATTGCACGCGGCCCATCATCCGCGCGGCTAGCCGCCGCCCACCATTCCCTTTTCAACCGGCACATCCATGAGCAAAGCCCGCCACGTTTCCGAGACGCCCGCCACCCAATTCCTCAAGCAGCACAAGGTGGCCTACACCGAGCACACCTACGACTACGTCGACCACGGCGGCGCCGGCGAAGCCGCGCGCCAGCTTGGCCTGGACCCGCACGCAGTGGTCAAGACGCTGGTGATGGAGGACGAATCGGCCAAGCCGCTGATCGTGGTCATGCATGGGGACCGCGAAGTCTCCACCAAGAACCTGGCACGCCAGGCCGGCCTGAAGAAGGTCGAGCCCTGCAAGCCCGAGGTCGCGCAGCGCCACTCCGGCTATCAGGTGGGCGGCACGTCGCCCTTCGGCACCCGCAAGAAGATGCCGGTGTGGGTGGAAGCCGAGGTGCTGACGTATCCGGCGGTCTACATCAACGGCGGGCGGCGCGGCTACCTGGTGGGCATCGATCCCAAGGTGCTGGTGGACCTGCTGGGCGCGCAGCCGGTGACGGTGGCGTTGGAGTAGGGGCGTTCCGCGGTCGTATCCCGCGCTGGTGGTATCCCATTACCACCCGCCCCGCCGGCGCGGCGCGCACAATGGGACGAGAAGACCAAGAACTGGCCCCCACCCTCATCCCAAGGAGACAATCATGAGCAAACGACTGTTGATGCTGGTCGGCGACTACGCCGAAGACTACGAAACCATGGTGCCGTTCCAGACGCTGCTGACCGTGGGGCACACGGTGCACGCGGTCTGCCCGGACAAGAAGGCCGGCGACACGGTGGCCACGTCCATCCATGACTTCGAGGGCGCGCAGACCTACACGGAAAAGCGCGGCCACAACTTCACGCTGAATTACGACTTCGACCGTGTCGAGCCCTCGTCCTACGACGGGCTGGTGATCCCCGGCGGACGCGCGCCCGAATACCTGCGCCTGAATGAAAAGGTGCTGGATATCGTGCGTGAATTCGACAAGGCCAACAAGCCCATCGCCGCGGTGTGCCACGGCGCGCAGATCCTGGCCGCGGCCGGCGTG
>JAEYVD010000802.1 GCA_023432075.1 Pseudomonadota bacterium
ACGGCAGACAGCAGGATCGATACCGCGCTGGTTTCCGCGACAAGCGTGTACTGAAGCCCGGCTTCGGCAAACGCGCGCTCGATCAGCACCCGGATGGAATTGGGAAAGCTGGGCAGCAGCAGCGGCAGCCCGGCCACCTCTTGCAACGTGACCGCCTTCACGCCGCCGGGCAAGCGCGATCCCACCAGCATCAGTTCTTCGTCGAGCAAAGGGGTTACCTGCATGCGTGGCTGCTGCTGCACATCCATGGCGATCGCCACGTCCATGCGCTGGCGGGCCACGGCTTCGCCCAAGTCGGCGCTGCTGCCTTCGATCAGTTCCAGCGTCACCTCCGGCATGCGCGCCGAAACCGCTTCAATGAGGCGGTCAGCCAGCACGCGCGAGGTGCTGGTGGGCAAGCCCAGCGTGACGTGGCCCGCCGGCGTATCGCGGCCACGCTCCACCGCGACACGCGCCTCTTCCACTTGCCTCAACACCATCTTTGCGTGCCGGTACAGCACGCGGCCAATGTCGGTCGTACTGACGCCCATCGGGCTGCGCACCAGCAGCCGCGTGTTGAACTCGGCTTCCAGGTTGGCCACATGCTGGCTGAGCGAGGGCTGTGCGATGTGCAGCGCTTCCGCCGCCGCGGTAATGCTTTCGAGTTCGACGATGCGGGTGAAGTAGCGCAGTTGCCTGAGGTCCATAAGCCATACCTATTGCTTGATTGTGGGTGCTATCAGAACACGGGTTTCAGGGTGCCAATTCATGGTGAATACCCTAGGTTTTCTGGGCGATTCAGCCGCCTGCGCCCACCTATAGCTTTGCCCTATGCATACATAGAAAAGCCGTATTGGATTGCCGGTTCCGCGCTTTCTAAGATGCCAGCATTGCCGATGATCAGGACCGTCATGCCCTCCACCCTTAGCCAATCCGCCGCCTGGAAAGTCACCCCCGATGCCTATGCGCGGTCGCGTCCCGACACGCACGCGATTCCCCATCCCGTCTCGCGCTATCTCACGATGCGCGACGGGTGCCGCCTTGCCATCGACGTGTACGTGCCGCAGCCCATTGGCGGCCCGACGGGGGCCAACAACCGCTATCCGACCATTACCTTGTTCACGCCGTACTACCGGCGCTTCAAGATGGACGCACAGGCCGAGGGCGAGCGTGCGCCGAACATCGCGAAGTTCCGCGATTACCTGGTGCCGCGCGGCTATGCGCTTGTGGTGATCGACGTGCGCGGCACGGGCGCCAGCTTTGGCACCCGCGACAGCTTCCGGTCGCCACGCGAACGCGACGACAGCGTCGAGGTCGTCGATTGGATCGTTGCGCAGCCCTGGTCAGACGGCGTGGTGGGCGCCACCGGCATTTCCTATCTGGGCGCCGCGTCAGACTTCCTGGCCAGCACGGGCCATCCCGCCGTCCGCGCGATCGCGCCGCTGTTCTCGGTGTGGGATACCTATGCCGACAACTACTTTCCCGGCGGCATCGCCTTGAAGGCGCTGACGCAAAGCTACGACGATCTGATGGTGGCGATGGATCACGACCAGCGCCACATGCTGGCGAACGTGGTGTACTACTCAAACCCCGCCTACGAGGGGCCGCAACCGGTGGACGAAGATCCTTCCGGCACGCTGTTGGCGCAGGCCATCCAGGAGCATCTGGGCAACTTCCGGCAAACGGAGTTCATGCCCGAGTTCCGCTATCGCGAAGACCCGTTGCCTTACGACGCGGCGTTCAGTTCCGCATCCTTCAGTCCCTACAGCGTCTCGCCGGGCATCGCCAAGGACGTCGCCGTGCTGTCGGTTTCAGGCTGGATGGACGGCGCGGGCTACATGAACGGCGCGATCTCGCGCTTTCTGACCCTGGCGGACAACCCCCGGCATTTGCTCTTGGGGCCTTGGGATCACGGCGCTCGCATCGATGTATCGCCTTGGCGCGGCACGCAGATGGCCGACTTCCCGTGGCTGGCGGAAGTGTTGCGGTTCTTCGACCATTACCTGCTGGGCCTGCCCACCGGGCTGGAGGCGGAAGACCCCGTGCATTACTGCGCGTTGCACGCGGAACAATGGCGCAGCGCATCGCAATGGCCGCCGCTGCCGGCCGCTGAGGACACGGTGCTGTTCCTGCAGGCAGGCGGGGCGCTGACAAACAGCCCTGATGCCGAAGCAGGCGCGACCCGCCATCAGGTCGATTTTTCCATCGGCACCGGACGGGGAACCCGCTACGAGCGCATCGCCGCCATCAACAGCACGGAATACTATCCGGATTGGCAGGGCCGAACCGACCGCATGGCAAGCTTTACGTCCGAGCCTTTACCGCGGGCAGCAGAGCTTGCGGGTCACGCCGTGGCGGAAATCTGGTTGTCCAGCAACGAGCCCGACGGCGCCTTGTTTGTGTACCTGACCGAAATCGAGGCGGACGGCGCCGAACGTTATGTCACGGAAGGCTTGCTGCGATTGCTGCATCGAAGGCAAGCGCCTTGCCCGGACACGTATCGCACGACCTGGCCGTTTCGCACGTTCAGCAAGCGCGATGCCGCCCCCATGACGCCGGGACGGCAAGAATGCATCCGGCTCGCGTTGCTGCCAACCGCGTGGCGGTTTTCGAAGGGCAGCCGGATACGGGTATCGGTGGCCGGCGCTGACCGCGATCATTGCGGGCAGGTGCCCCATGGCAGGCCGCCATTGTGGGAGATCGGGCACGGCGCGGCGCAGGCTTCGCGCATCCATCTGCCGCTTCGTTTCGACGAGGAAAACGCATGACACCCGGCGACACGCAACATGGGCTTGGAATGGCGGCAGGTCTGTCGTGGCTGGAGCTTCAGGCTCTTGCAGCGGCGGTAGCCGCCCCTGAACCCGACGCCGTGCTGGCCTGCCTGGACCGCGTGCTGGATCGGCACGTCGGGCACAAGTTGTTCACGGCCTTGCAGTATCGCCACGCCGAGGGGCTGGCCGTCAGGCTGTACAGCAGCCGCCCTGACATCTATCCCGCTTCCGGATCCAAACAGATCGGCGGCGCGCCTGCGTTGACGCGCATGTTCGAAACCGGCCGTGCGCAGCTTGCCCCCGACGCCGCCGCGGTGCGATCCGACTTTCTGGATGCGTCCAGCATCTTTGCGCTGGGGTGTGAAAGCGTGCTCAACGTGCCGGTCATGCATCGCGGCCAGTTGTTGGGTCAGATCAACCTGTTGCATGACGCACACCATTTTCAGGCGCACCACATCGGCATCGCGTCCACGTTGGCGCAGATGGCGGCGGTTGCCTTTCGCTGACTGCCACCCCCGTCAGCGGAGCCTCAAGCAACCTGAGAAACCGGCCCCGCAACATCGCCCTTGAGCAGCTCCGCCAACCGGGTCAGACCGTGGGTCAACCGCGTTCGGTCAATGGCTCCCCCCAACGACACACGCAGCGCCAAGGGGCTGGATGCCTCCGTGGAAAATGTCGCCGAGTCGGTAACGCTCACCCCTTGCGCCAGCGCCGTCTGCTTGAGCCGGTAGCCATCGATATGACGCGGCAGTTCAAGCCACAGGTGCAGCCCATTCGGGTCGGCCTGGATCTTTCCCGGCAGAATCGATGCCGCGATGGTCTGGCGATGCCGCAGCTCGCTCCTGACCTGCGCCAGCCAGTGAACGGCAGCGCCCGACTCGATCCACGTCGTCGCCATCTCGGTCATCCAGGGCGTGGGCATCAGCGCCAGCGAACGCAAGGCATCCAGCACCGGACTCAACGGCTCGCCGGAAGGCACCACCAGGTAAGCGGTTCGAAGGCCGGGCGCGATGCATTTGGACAGCGTCGACACGTAGTACACCGGCGCCGACGACGTGTTGGCGGCCAGGGAAAACATCGTGCTTGGCGCATGCTCGGCCAACAGCCAGTACGGATCATCTTCAATGACCGGCAGCGCATGTTTGGCCGCGACGCGCAGCAATGCCGTTCGACGTTCAGTAGATAACGTGATCGCCGTCGGGTTCTGAATCGTCGGATTCAAATACAGCATGGCGGGACGATGCCGTTCGCACACGCGTTCGAGGTCGGCGGGGTCCATGCCGAATTCATCTGACTTCACGCCAACGGCCGAGCGCTGGAGCA
>JAEYVD010000874.1 GCA_023432075.1 Pseudomonadota bacterium
CGCCAGCCGCTTTGCACACGCTGGCCGGCATGTTCGCGCGATTGCCCGGGAAGGCGCGCGAGATCCAGTTCGGCATCTTTCCGGACCAGGGCGGCGAAGGGACCTTTTCGGTGGTGATCGGTCTGGAAGGGCCGGATCTGTATGTGCTTAACAAAGCCATCGAGGGCTACCGCGATCTCTTTGAGGTGGTGCACGGAGAAGCAGGACTGGAGCCGCCGCTGCCCCTGTTTTCCACCGAGCCGGCGTTCTGCGTGCAGGACGCGATTGCCGACGTGGCGGCCGATTGGGTCGAAACGCTATGGGACCAGGCAGGCCGCGCCGTGTCGCCCTTGCCGGCGATGGTTTATGCCCACGACGATTACGGCACGGATCTGCCGCGGGCCTTGAGCCGGGCATAACGGCGAAGTTACTGGCGGACAAGGCGGGGGGCTGGGCAGCGTCGGCGGGTCCCAACGCGAAACATTCGAAACAACCCATTACGGCTGGTTTACCCGGAATGCGCGTTGTCGGCGCGGTTCTGCGTCACGTTGGCTGCCACCAACTGTTTCAGCGGCCAAACCGGATGTTGCGAATCGTTCCCAAGCCGGTAGGATGCGCGCACGTTGCCGTCTTACCGACCCAAGGATCGATCCCATGTCCCTGCCGCGCCCGCGCCTTGCCCTGTCTGCCCTGACGCTTGCCCTGACTCTGTCGGGCTGCGTCACGATTCCGTCGTCCAACGGCGAGGGCACGGCGGACGATCCGCGGTACGGCAAGCTGGTCGACCTGATCGGCGAGGCGATGAAGGCGAACATGGCGGTGGTGCTGGTCGCGGACCTGATGCCGCACGCCTCGCTGAAGGACGCCATGCTGATGACGACCTGGACCGGCAACACCGTCTGGATGTTCGAGGCGGACCCGCGCATCACCTTCGGGCGCAAGTTCCAGAACAATTCGCTGCAGCGGGACAAGGACACGACCTACCTGTTCAAGGCCTTTGAAGTCCACATCCTGCCGCCGGGCAAATACCTGCTGACAGGCGGAGACGATTACAAGCTCAATGCCACGCTGAATCAGATCGGCGCGCGCCCCGGCGCTGAAGGGTCGGGCCGGGGCGCCAACGGCACCGCGTACCTGTCGCCCGAGCTGTACCGCGAGTTCTACAAGGAAACGAACTGGCACGAAGGCACCACGGGCTCGCGGACCAGCACGCAGAAAGTCTGCACGGCCGTGCATCGCGGGTCGGGCGCCTGCGTCGCCTGGGGCGAGCAGCAGGTCACTGAAACCACGCCGGGATCGCGCGCCGGTTACTACGAAGACACCACGTCGCGCGACATCCCGGCCATCAAGGTGCAGTCGCGCGTGCTGCCCAAGTTGGCGCTGGCCAGCTTCACGCTCAAGGGCGGGGATCTGGTGCTGAGCCAGCGCATGCACATGAAGACGCCCAGCTACAAGTTCAAGCAGTCCGCCTGCCGCGCGGTGGACCCGAAGATGATCGAGTGCCCGCTGGAAGACTTCACGGTTTACACGTGGCCCGCGCCGATGGATTTTGCGCAGAAGTACTTCGCGCAGCGCACGAACCTGACCGACGCGCAGCGCGAATTGCTGTCCAAGCTCAAGCCGATGCAGATCACGCCGTTGGGCAAGCAGGGCATGCAGGATCCGGTGTGGGGCGTGCCGCTGTCGATCGGCAAGGGGAAGTAGGGCATACCGGCACGCGGCGTTCTGCCCCGATGCGTAATCAGTACGTGCCGCGCACCGTCAGCATCCAGTTGCGCGGTGCGCCATACCAATTTCCGCCATCGGCGTTGCCCACGCGTTCGTAGTAGACCTTGTCGAACACGTTGTTGGCATTCAGCGTGACCGTCCAGCTCGGCGCAAAGCGATACTGCGCCATCAGCCCGATCACGCCGTAGCCGGGCTGCGAAAAGCGGTAGGGCGTGCTCGATCCGTCCGGCCGGTACACGGAGCCCGAGACGAAGGTGGCGCTCTGCACGATTGCGTTGCCGCCCACGCGCCAGCGCGATAGCGAGCCCGGCAGCGTATAGGCGGTGGACAGCTTGAACAGGTGGCGCGGGGTGGTCGAGCTGAACACCGTGTTGTCGCTTTTGTCTCGGGAGTTGTTGAAGGTGTACCCCAGTGCCACTTCCCAGCCCGGCATCGCTTCGCCGCCAATTTCCACGTCCACGCCACGGCTCACGACCTTGCCCTGCGGCTGGTAGCAGCAGTTGCCGGCCCACGGATCGTTCGATTGGGGATAGCGCGGGTCGACGACGCCCGTGCCGGTGCGTTCGACGTTGAACAGGCTCAACGTGGCGTTCAGGCGGCCGTCCATCAGCTCACCTTTCAGTCCGGCCTCGTAGCTCTTGCCGCGAATCGCAGGCAACGACGAGCCCGGCGCGGGGCCAGCCTTCAGCAAGCCCTGCGGCTTGTGGATCGTGGAATAGCTGACATAGGCCGACCACGCGTCGTCCAGGTCGTAGATGATCCCGCCGTAAGGCGTGGTCTTGGTCGGTTCCTCATAATCCGTGCGCGACGAAACCCGCCAGTCGGCGTTGCCGTCCGGCCGGTCCGAGACCGTCTGGAAAAACTTGTATCGGCTCATGCGCGCACCGGCGATCAGATGAAGACGCGAGGTCGGGTTGATGCGCAGCAAGCCGTAGATGCCCTTCTGCTCCTGCCCCCAGGGGTCATAGCGCAGTGTCAGCGGCACGTCCAGGTCCGGATTCCAGGCATTGCGGTCGAAGACGTTGACCGGCACCTGCCAGTTGTCGGCCGGCTTGCCCGTGTTCCATCGTCCTTCTGCGCGTTGGTAATCCGCGCCCAGCAGGATTTCATGGCTTTGCCCGAACATGTCGAAGCTGCCGCTCAGGTTGGCGTCGAACACGGTCTGTTCGTTGTCCATGACATAGCGTCCGCCGCCCCAGGTTGCGCCAGTGCCGTCCGCGGGATTGATGGCGTTGTAGCCAAAGGCCGTGGTCGAGCGCATGTCGCGGCGTTCTTGCGTGTAGTTGAGCTTGAGTTTCCAGCGGTCGAGAAAGCGCTGTTCCAGCTGCGCGAAGATCTGTTTGTTTTCGCCGGTTGCCAGGGCCCAGGGCTGCGTCAGGCTTGTCGACCGGGGCAGGCCGATGTCGCGGCCATCCGAATACCGGGGCAGGCCGCTGCCGTAGCCGCGTTCGCGCGTCTTCACGTAACTGCCCCCGAGCGTCAGCAGGGTGTCGCGCGTCAGGTCCGCTTCCAGCACGCCGTAAATCATCGGCGATTCGCTGTGCCGGTCGTCCAGATAGGAGTCGTTGTTCTGGTAGACGGCGACGGCGCGTCCGCGCAGGCGTCCATCGAAACCGAGCGGGCCGGTGGCGTCGATCATGCTGCGGTAGTTGTCCCAACTTCCGGCCGAGGCCTCCATCGTGAGCTGGTACTCGGCCAGCGGACGTTTGCGCACCAGGTTGATGATGCCGCCGGGATCGCCCATGCCGCCCAGCAGGCCGGAGGCGCCCCGCATGATTTCCACGCGGTCGTAGAACGCGAGATCCTGCGCGCCATCGTAGGTGAACGCGCCCAGCGCCAGCGGCGCGCCGCCGTCGATCTGCATGCTGGTGATCTGAAAGCCGCGCGAATAGAAGTTGTAGGCGTTGTAGCTCGCGCGCTGGACTGTAATGCCGGCCGCGTGCGTGAGCGCGTCGCTGACGCTGGTGAGGTGCTGATCCTCGATTTGCTGGCGCGTCACCACGGTCACGGATTGCGGCACTTCGCGGAATGCCAGATCCGTCTTGGACGCGGTGCTGGTAACGCGGCTGCTGTACGAACCCGTGCCTTCGGTGGTGCCGTCTTCCGCGCGGCGGGCCGTCACGGTAATGGCGGACAACGTGGCGGCGTCCAGGTTGTCGGGCTCGCGTTCGATGACCGCCGTGCCATTGGCCACTGTGGCGATCAGCCCGCTGCCGGCGAGCAGGCGGTCAAGCGCCTGCTGCGCGGTAAGGCGCCCAGCCACGGGCGGCGCGGTCTTGCCTGCCACGAGCGCGGGGTCGTACAGCAGCTCCAGGGACATCTGGCGGGCGACTTCCACCAGTGCTTCGTGCAGGGGCTGGCGCGCGGAGTTGACGACGATAGGCGTGTCCGCGGCCAATGCGGCGGCGGGCGCCGCCGACAGGCAGAGCAGGGCGAGACTGACGCGGGTCAGTAGAAATCGCGCACGTGCGGGCGAACGGCGGTGAGCAAAAGACAAAGGCGACATGGGGGCGTGTTCCAACGGGTTTACCGCGGCCTGCACAGGCAAGCCGGCACTCATCACTAACGAGTGCGGAACGGGCCCAATCCCTGAATGACTGGGGGAGGTGAAATTGAAACTATTTGCAACTACGGCGCCGGGGTCAGCACGTAGCGCCCTGCGTTTTCCTCGGTCACTCGCACGGGGGCAATGCGTGGCAGCAGCTTGAGCAGCGTGTCTGGCGTGTCGATACTGATCGTCCCCGCGATGCGGACCTGCGCCAGGCGCGCACCGTCAAGGCGGATGACGAACGGGGCATAACGGTTGATCTCGGCAACGGCGAGGGGCAGCGGGGTGTTGTTGAACACGATCCGGCCATCGCGCCAGGCGGTCACGGCGGCCACGTCGATAGCATTGACCGCCGTCAGGCCGTCGCGGGTGGCGACGAGGCCCTGTCCCGGTCCCAGCGTTTCGCGGCGCCAGAACGCGAGGGAATCCGCGCGGACTTCGACGGCCCCCGCGCTGACCGCGACCTCGGTGGCGTCTTCGAACCGGCGCACATTGAATCGCGTGCCCGTCACCCGAACGACCGCGCGGCCTGCACGCACGATGAAGGGTCGCGACGAATCGGCGGTGACGGAGAAATTGGCCTCGCCGGATTCGAGCAGGACTTCACGCATGTCCGCGTAATAGCGCACGACGATCTGGGTGTCCGTATTCAGATCGATCAGCGAATTGTCGGGCAGCCTGGCGGTGCGCCGCTGTCCGTGCGCGGACAGCCATGATTGTTCGAAGGCGGGCGGACTCTGCCAGCGCAGGCCAACGCTCACCGCGCCCACCGCCAGCGCGCCCGCGCCTGCCAGCGTCCAACCCAGCATGGCGCGGCGGCCACGAGGTTCGGACCGCGCCGCGCCTGACGGCGGGACTGGCGGCGGCATTCCTGCCATTTCCCGTAATCGTTCGTGGCCGGCCTGGCCGGTGCTGGCCCATAGCCGTTCAAGCATCGCGTACTCGGTGCGGTGCGCAGCGTCCGCGTCGAGCCAGGCGTTCATTGCATCCTTATCCGCGGGGCTCAACAGGCCCGAACGCGCGCGCGCGAACCACGCTGCGGCAGCATCGCGCGGATCGGAGTATTGCGAGGGGTCCAAGGGAGCGTTCATGGCGAGGGAGGGGCGCGGATCAGCCCGGAATGCTGGCTGGCAGCGTATCACGCAGGTGGCGCATGGCCCGCATGATATAGCGTTCGACGCTATTGACGGACAGCCCCATCCGCGCCGCGATTTCCGGTTGGGTCAGACCGTCGAGGCGGTGCCAGATATAGGCCTGCCGGCACTTTTCTGGCAACTGCGCCAAGGCGGCGTCGATCGATCGCGCAAGCTGCACGCCGTCCAGATCGGCCGTGGCGTCGTCGAGCGCCGGATGTTCGTGATCGCCCAGATCATGTAGCGGCACGGCGGCGCGTTGGCTGAGCTTGCGCAGACCGCTTGCCAGGTTGTTGCGGCTGGCCTGATAGAGATAGGCGCACGGATCGGCCAGCGCGGCGCCTTCTCGCTTGAGCATGCCGAGCGCGGCATCCTGCAACGCATCTTCCGCCTCCTGGCGGTGCTCGCTGCGACGCGTCCAGTCGCGAAACATCGTCGCATACTTGACGAGCCAGCTATCGGGCGGCGGGGGGATCGGCACTGTCGGGAACGGACTGCGGAGGAGGCGGAATCATAAATGATAATTAATTGCATTTCAATATTCCGCGGTCGGATGCGTAATGACGCGGCGCGCAATACCGGCTGCAAATCGCGAAAATTGCATATTGAATGAGTTTGATTCTTAGTTATACTCGGCAACATCTGTGAGGCGGGTAATGCCGTCCGTGCAGATCTCCGGTCTACGTACCAACGCAGTGGGCGGCTCGGCTTCGGCGGATCGCTTCGGTACGCCGGCGGGCCGGCGCATAAAGACAATAAAAACCAGCAAGGCCGTTCGCTTTTGCAGGGGAAATTCCGACATCGCATCGCCGTCGCGCGCGCGGGCGAGCACATTGCGCTCGCCTGGTGGCAGCGCATCAGACAGTCGAAAGTCATCTGCGGGCGAGCGCGATTGACAGTCTGTTCAAACGCATTCTCCCGAGCGACGACGCATCGCCCCGTCGACCCGTCGCGATCGCCGCCGGCTTTTCGAACTCAACCTGGAGCACTGCATGCCTGTCCCGTCCCGCCGCCGCAAGTTGGCGTTTGCCTTGTCCGCCGCGCTTGGCGCGCCCGCCGCCTGGTGCCCCGCAGCCCTGGCGCAGACGTCCGGCGCCAATCCGCCGATTCCCCAGTTGCCCGCCGTCACCGTGACGGGCGCCAGCGAGAGCAAACCGGACGAAATGCCGCCGGTGTACGCGGGGGGGCAGATTGCGCGAGGCGCGCGGCTGGGCATGCTGGGCAATGTCGACATGATGAGCACACCGTTCAACGTGACCTCGTACACATCGGAACTGGTGCTCAACCAGCAGGCGCGCAGCCTGGCGGATGTGATGGCGAACGACCCGGGCGTGGTCAGCGCGGGGCCGTGGTTCTTCGACAACTTCAATATCCGCGGGTTTGCCGTCAGCCGTGCCGAGATCGGATTCAATGGCCTGTATGGCATCGCCAACTCCGAGGGCGTGCAGCTTGAAGGACTGGAGCGGATCGAAGTCCTGAAGGGACCGAGCACGCTGCTCAATGGCAGCGCGCCGCGCGGCACGGCAGGCGGGGCGATCAACCTGGTGCCCAAGCGGGCGGACGATACGCCGCTGACGCGGTTTACAACGACCTACGTGGGCGACGCCAACCTGGGCGCAAACGTGGACATCGGCCGGCGCTTTGGACAGGACAACGCTTTCGGCATCCGGTTGAACGCCGCCTATCGTGACGGAGAAGGGTCGGTCGACCACGAGAAACCGCGCGCCTCGAATGTGACGCTGGGCCTGGATTACCGCGGCGAGCGGCTGCGCGCAAGCGCGGATCTGGGGGCCAGCAACCAGAAGATCAGTGGCGCGCGGAACAATTACTTCGTCACGACGGCATTTCCGCCGCAAGCGCCGCGCGGCGACATCAATCCCTATCCGTCGTGGTCGTACCAGGACAAGGATTATGCGTTCGCCATGGTGCGCGCCGAATATGACCTGACCCGCAACTGGAGCATCGGCGGCGCGTTCGGTCTTGCCGAGACGACGCGCAAGGCCAATTCGCCGTGGGGCGTGATCACCAACGAAGCCGGCGATCTGGACTTCACGGCGTTCGGGTTGAAGGAACGCAACAAGACGCGCAGCGGCGAGCTGAATACGCGCATCCAGTTCGACACCGGCCCGATCAAGCACAACGCCGTGCTGGCCGTGACCGACTACGACTCGAAGGTAAGCGGCTATCAGCCGCAGTCATCGTGGAACGAGTTCAGCAACCTCTATCACCCAGTCAGTCTGTCCGAGCCCGAGGACTTCAGCCTGAATGGCACGATGGTGCCGCAGAACGACATGACGCTGCGCAGCCACGCCATCACCGATACGTTGTCGATGCTGGACGAGCGCGTGCTGCTGACGCTGGGCATGCGCCATCAGAAGATCGACGTGAATTCCTATGTGTGGAACACCGGCGCGTGGCAGTCCAACTACCGCCGCAGCGCCAACACGCCCGCCGTGGGCCTGGTCGTCAAGCCGACCGACAGACTATCGCTCTACACCAACTACGTGGAGGCGCTGGCGCAGGGCGCAGTCGCGCCGGCCACCGCCCTGAACGCAGGCGAGGTGTTTGAGCCGTTCGTCTCCAAGCAGTTCGAAGTGGGCGCGAAGATGGATTGGGGCACGTTCTTCACGTCCTTGAGCTCCTTTCAAATTAAGCGGCCCAGCGGGTTCCTGGGTGCGGATAACGTGTACCGTCTGGCCGGCGAGCAGCGCAACCGCGGGCTGGAACTGTCCGTGGCCGGCGAGGCCGCGCGTGGCCTGCGCGTGCTGGGCGGTGTGGCATGGACGCGCGCGATCCTCACCGAAACCCCGGGCGGTGAATTCGACGGCGCCAAGGCGTCTGGCGTGCCGACGTGGTCGGTCAAGCTGGGCGCGGAGTACGACATCGCGCAGGTACCCGGCCTGACCGCCACGGCACGCATGATCTACACGTCCTCCATCCCGTGGGACGCAGCCAACAACGCCACGGTGCCGGCCTGGACGCGCTTTGACGTCGGCGCGCGCTACGCGACCAAGATCGCCAGCCGCGATGTGGTGTTCCGCGCGACGGTGGAAAACGTATTCAATCGCCGCTATTGGGATTCTTCGCCCGCCTACCAGATGGTCACATCCGCCGCCCCGCGCACGTACATGCTGTCGGCCAGCGTCGACTTCTGATGGCAGCAGGGCGTCTTCGGCTGGGGGAGCGCCAGACCTGGGTCTGGCTGCACCGCTACGCCGGTCTGCTGACCGCGCTGTTTCTGACGGTGGCGGGGCTGACCGGCAGCATCCTGGCGTTCGGGCACGACATCGATGTGTGGCTCAACCCCGGCTTGCATCACGCCCGTTCCAGCGCGCCGCCGCTGGGCTTTGACGCACTGGCGTCACGCATCCAAGCGTCTGACCCGACGCTGCAGGTCGACTACCTCACGCACGACGGCGCGCCCGGCCACACGGCGCTGGCCTTCGTGTCGGCGCGGCCGGGGCATCCGCCGCTTGCCTATGACGAGGTGTATGTCGATCCCGGCACGGGAGAGATCCAGGGCAGGCGCTCGCGCCGCGCCTGTTGCCTGCAGGCCGAGAGCTTCGTGCCCTTCATGCTGCAGATCCATCACAGCCTTTACATTCCCGGTCTATGGGGCTGGTGGTTCATGGGCGGAATCGCGCTCATCTGGCTGGTGGACAGCTTGGTGGGCTTTTACCTGACGCTGCCGCGAGGCGGTCTGCGTTGGGCGAAATGGAGGCCGGCGTGGCAGATCAAGCGCGGCGCGGGATCGTATCGGCTGAACCTGGACCTGCACCGCGCATTTGGCTTGTGGTTATGGCTGGCGCTGATGTTGCTTGCCCTGAGCAGCGCCTATCTCAACCTGCGCGAAGAACTGTTCCGGCCAGCCTTGTCGGCCGTGTCGACGCTGACGCCAATACCCGTGGCGAGTACGCGGCCCGCGTCGCGCGAGGCGCTGCCGGTGGTCGGCTTCGATGCCATCCGCACGCGCGCGAACGCGCACGCCCAGGCGCAGGGTTGGCCGGAACGCGTCAGCGGGGTCAGCCATTTCAGGGAACTGGGTCTGTATCTGGCGTTGTTGTGGCCCTCGCATCAGGACCGGGGGCTCGGCCTGGGATCGCCGATGCTGTATTACGACGCGCACAGCGCAGACTTGCTGGGGGCCGCGCAACCCGGCCTGGGGACCGCGGCCGATGTCTTCACGCAGATGCAGTTTCCGCTGCACAGCGGCCAGATCGGCGGCCTTGGCGGCCGGATCCTGGTCTGCGCGCTGGGGCTGGTGGTCGCGATGCTGAGCGTGACGGGCGTGGTGATCTGGTGGAAGAAGCGGCGGTCCCGCGACGTGTCGGCGCGGCGCGCCGGACGGTCTTGAGCCAGGGGATTGCCGCGAAACGGCGCGGCCCGCGGTGCCGCGCCTGGGCGCGGGGTGAGCGTCGCTGCCTGGATTGCGACCAATGGTTGATGGTCGTAGTCATTCCGGCTACTTGAGTGGCCGAAAAACTGCGCATAGATTGACCAAGTCCGCTTCGCTTCCCTGCGAGACGGCCGAATGGATGGTCCGTAGCCGAATTTCCTCAGTAGTGCGTTTCCTCTGTTTGCTTCAGGGAGCACATTCTTGGACGTCCATGCCCCCCCAGCGGTGAGCGTCTCGCGCCTACGCCGCCTTCTCCCCTCAGCGCCGCACCGCATGGCAGCCTTGGCTCGCCGTGGCGCGCGGCTGCCGTTTTTCCTGCCTTTCCCCTGACCTGATTCCACGGAGCGTGCCCCGCCACATTGACACCGAATGCGCATTAGCTCGAAAGAACATCGTCGTGCATGTTGGAAGTCCCGAAGTGACCTTCGTCAGACACATCCATTGGAGCGATAACAATGAAGCTAACTCGCCGCAAACTGAACGCAGGGGGATTGGCCCTGCTGGCTGCAGGATCGCTGGGGCCGGCATTCCGGGCCTCGGCCGCCGCCTCCGAAGGGCTGGTGGCAAACCTGCCTGAGGCCGACGACCGATTCGTCCTGGCCACCGAAGCGTACATCTACGCCTACCCGCTGGTGACCATGGAGATGACCCGCCGGGTGATCACCAACGTCGCCGAGCCGAAGGGCACGCGCGCGCCGATGGGTCAGCTCATCAAGCTGCGCCAGTATCCGGACGCGAAGTTCCGCGACGTGACGGCGCCAAACGCCGACACCCTGTACACCACCGCCTTTTTCGATGTGGGCGACGAGCCCTGGGTCGTCAGCCTGCCCGACATGAACGATCGCTACGCGCTGTTTCCGCTGCTGGATGGATGGACAACCGTGTTCGACGTGCCCGGCAAGCGCACGACGGGCACTGGTGCGCAGACCTTCGTCGTGACGGGGCCGGGCTGGGAAGGCGCCGTGCCGCAGGGCATGAAGCAATACAAGTCGCCCACGAGCATTGTCTGGATGCTGGGCCGCGTCTATTGCACGGGCACGCCGGAGGACTACGCCGAGGTGCACAAGCTGCAGGACCAGGTGAAGATCGCGCCGCTGAGCGGCTGGGGCAAGGACTGGGCAGCGCCCCAGGGCAAGGTGGATCCGGCCATCGACATGAAGACGCCGGTGCGCGACCAGGTCAACAACATGGATGCCCACGAGTACTTCGCGTTGTTTGCGCAGTTGCTCAAGCGCAATCCGCCGACCGCGGCGGATGCGCCCATGGTGGAAAAATTGGCCACCATCGGCATCGTGCCCGGCCAGGATTTCGACAAATCCAAATTGCCTGCCGATTTTGCCAAGCGGGTGCCGGATACCGGATTCGCGCGGATCATGGCGCATTTCCGGTCCAACGATGGCGACATCCAGCATATCGACGGCTGGGGCTTCACGACCAAGACGGGGATCTACGGCACCAACTATCTGCAACGGGCCTTGGTCACCGCCATCGGGCTGGGCGCGAACCGGCCGCAGGACGCCATCTACCCGACCTCGTTGCGGTCGGCCAACGGGGCTATCCAGCGCGAATACAACGGGTCGGAAAAGTACGTGCTGACGTTCAAGAAGGGCCTGACGCCGCCCGTGTCTGGGTTCTGGTCATTGACCATGTATGACCAGAACTACTTCTTCGTTGATAACCCGCTGAATCGCTATTCCATCAGCGAACGCCAGCCGCTCAAGCGCAAACCCGACGGGTCGATCGATCTCTTGATCCAGAACGAATCGCCGGGGCCCGAGCACGAGTCGAACTGGCTGCCGGCGCCCAAGGGCCGATTCATCCTGATGATGCGCCTGTATTGGCCCAACGAAAGCGACCCGTCGATCATCAACGGGTCGTGGACGGTGCCGCCGGTGCGGCGGGTGAGCTGACGCGGTCACGGCGTCGCAACGCGCGCCGCGCTTGACCGGAGCGCGGCGCCTTCCATGGAACATGCCTTCGGGCCTTTGGGATCTCGCGATGAAAAAGCACATCACTGTCTGCCTGACATGCGCGGCGTTCCCGCTAGGGGCCGCCGTCGCGGCCGAAACCCCAGTGGCGTCCGCCCCGGCCGCCGCGGTTTCCGACGAATGGCAATTCTCGGCCTCGCCGTATCTGTGGGCGCCGGCGCTGTCAGGCACCGTCACGCATCGCCGCCTGCCGACGGTGGACATCAATGCAAGCTTCGACAAGATCCTGGACAACCTGGATTTTGCCGCCATGCTGATGGGCGATGCACGCAAGGGCAGATACAGCATCTTTGGCGATCTGCTGTACGTGAAGGTCGGTGCGCAAGGCGACACCCCCCGGGGAATCGTGGCCAGCAGTGTGGACGTGAAGAACGAATCGTTCACCGGCCTGATCGGCGCGGGCTATTCGGTGCTCGACCGGTCGGAGCACAGTCTGGACGTGGTGGGCGGCCTACGCGTCTGGTCGGTGGATTCGGACGTCACCTTCAAGGGCAGATTCACGGACGGCCGCAAGCACAGCGAAAGCGCCACGTGGGTGGACGCGATGGTGGGCGTGCGAGGCACCTACAACTTTCATCCCAAGGCCTATCTGACGGGCTGGGGCATGATCGGCGCCGGGGGCGCGCAGGCGGACTGGGACCTCGGTCTTGGCGTGGGCTACAGCTTCAACAAATCGGTGTCGGCGACGGTGGGCTACCGGGC
>JAEYVD010000003.1 GCA_023432075.1 Pseudomonadota bacterium
GGACATAAATAACCTTAAGACCCTTTTTTCTGGCGCAGCAGCGCCTGCTTGAAGCGTTCGAACTCTTGATTGAAGTCAAGTGTACGCTTCTGTGACGTCATGGCCGCCAGGACGCTGCTGCCGCCGCCTTGCGGTTTGACCCAGATCCAGACGCGGCGGTCGCGGATATAGAACATCGAAAACACGCCCAGGACCAGCAACAGGCTGCCCAGATAGACGGTGTTCTTGCCCGGCGTGCGGCTGACCTGGAAGACGCTGGCCTGCACGTGATTGAAGTCGGCCAGCGACAGGAACACGGGTGCGGGATAGACGGTCAGGTCGGACAGCGCGGCCACGGCCAGGCGCGACCATACTGCCGCGCGCTCGCCTTCCGGGCCATCGACGGCCACCGGCTGCTGACCGGCGCGCTCGCGCGCGATGGCGCGCAATTCGTTCATGCTGGCGCCGATCAGGCGAATCACGACATCGGCGGCGCGCTCCAGATCGGCGGCGGGGGTTTTGGCTTGCAGGAACGCCGCGACCGCCTGCAGGCCGCCGGCGGCAAAGGTGTCCAGCGCGCGCTCGGCCGCGGTCTCCAGCGGCTGGCGATCGGCCCCCGACGGGCTGTTGCGCTCGGCAAAACGGCGGGCGGCTTCCTTGCGCGCGGCCGGATCGGCCAGCGTGGCGCGCAGGCGCATGAATTCGGCGATGGAGCTGTCGTCGTCGGCCGGGATGCGCAGATAGCGGAAGGGCTCGCCGGCATTGTTGCGCACGCCGGCCAGGAACACGGCCGCGCCGTCCAATTCGACGGGCAGCATATAGTTCTGGAACTCATGCGCCTGACCCGCATCGTCGATCAGCTTGTATTCGACGCTGGGCCCCACGTTGCGCAGATTTTCGTTCTTCTTGCCGGCCGCGCTGCCCGCGACCGAGGCCACGTGTTCGGCAAAGCTTTGGTCGGCGCCCTTGGGGTCGCCGCGGGTCAGGTCTTCGACGTTGATCGGACGCATGGCCGTGACCTCGATGCCCATGCTGCGCGGGCCCTTGGCCGTCTGCGCCGTCAGCTCGCTGGTCTTGCCCACCGTGCCGTCGACCGAGAAGGTCGCGTCGTTGGCGCCCACCAGCGGATACCCCTTGAGCACGACCGTGCTGCCGCCGTCGTCAAAGCTCGACTGATAAACCGTCATGCCCTTGAAGCGCAGCGGCTCGTTCACTTCGATGGTCGAATCGAAGGTCTTGCCCGTGTCCGGATCCGTGACCTCGACTTCGCTGGCGAAGCGGCTGGGCATGCCGGTGGAGTAGTAATCGACGATGAACTTCTTGAGCTTGAGCGTGAAAGGCATCGGCTGCACCAGCGCGCCATCGCCCACCATCACGACCGCGGTGCTGGCCTGGCCGCCCTCGGGCACCAGCACGCTTGCGCGAAAGCTCGGGTTGTTGACCGACAGGCGCCCGCTCTCAGGAACCTCGGAAATCAGCATGTTTTCGACGATGGGCTGCTTGCCGCCGAACATCACCTGCAGGCGCACCGGCAGTTCGCTGTCGAGCAGCCCGCCAATACAGATGATGACCATGGCGGCATGGGCGAACACATAGCCCAGCCGGTTGGCGCTGCCCTTCTTGGCGGCCAGCAGGACGCCATCCTGGGCCTCGCGCACGCGCACCGCATAACCCATGCGGCCCAGCAGCGCCTTCAGGCCGGTCACGGTCTGCGGCACGCCGGTGGACTCGGTGGTCTCCACGCGGTGCGGAAAGGCGCGCAGGCTGCCTTCGCGCACGTGCTCGCGAAACGATCGCGCGTCGCGCAGCATCTTGGGGGCATTGCGGATCAGGCACACCGAGGTCGACACGACCAGAAAGCCCATGATCAGCAGGAACCACCAGCTGTTGTAGACGTGCCAGATGGAGAACTTGTCAAAGACCTCGAACCAGAACGGGCCGAACTGGTCGATGTAATTGTTGGACGATCGGTTCTGCTGCAGCACCGTCCCCACCAGGCTGGCTACGCAGATGAACATCAGCAGGCTGACGGCAAAACGCATCGAACCCAGAAGTTCAAAGAGATCGCCTGGCAGGCTGCGCAGAGAGGGGCGGGAGTGGGTTCGGGTCGAATTCATGAAAAAAGGGGGGCCGCGCTATCGGCTACCCCCCTCATAGACAGTGCGAGTCGGAACGAGGTTCCGGCGCGCGCAAGTTGCATCAACGCGGACCGGCCGCGCACGTTGCGGCCAATCGCTTACCGCAGGCCAGCCGCGTAGTCCGACACCGCCTTGATGTCGGCATCCGACATGCGGTCCGCGATGGCGTGCATGACGTCGTTCTTGCGGTCGCCGCTGCGGAAAAGCTTCAGCTGCTCTTCGATATACACGGGGAACTGCCCCGACAAACGGGGGTACTGGCCAGGGATGCCCGCGCCATTGGCAGAATGGCATGCCGCGCAAGCCGGCACGTTGCGGTCCGGCAAACCGCCGCGCCAGATCTTTTGACCTAGCTCAACCAAGTTCTCATGACCGGCCGTCGCGGGTTCCTTCAGGGGCTGCTGCGCCAGATACAGGGCAACGTTCTGCATGTCAGCCGGCGTCAGGTTCTGCACCATGGCGGTCATGGGGCTCGGATTGCCATCGGGGCCATTGCGCACGGGGGTCTTGGCGCCTTCCTTCACCTTGAAGTCGGCGAGCTGCTTGGCCAAGTATTCGTGCGGCTGCGCGGCAAGGTTCGGGTTCACCGGAATGGTGCTGTTACCCGCCGCGCCGTGACAGGAAGCACAGGCAATGATGCCGCGGGACGCGTCGCCCTGGTCAAACAGCTGACCGCCCTTGGCGGCGTCTGGTTTGGCCGGGCCCGCAGCGCCATTGGCGGCGAAACTCGTAGCAGAGAAGGCGGAGGCGCCGAGCAACAGCCCGCTCGCAACCAACATCCGGGACAGCACACGCTTCATGAAGACCTCGACGATCACATCGATCAAGGCGCAAAAAGGCGCCCACGCCTGCCCGCACTTGCAGTAAACCGTATCGAACCTGTTTTGCTTGTCCTGCTTTGCGATCTTGCTGCGGTGCTGCATCCATCGGCCCAAGAAGGGCTACAAAACGTCTGGATGGCAGCTAAACAGTAAGCAAAAAAGACGGCTCCGCACACGCGGACCACTGTAGCAAACGCCGGATTATACAATAGGGCTCGAAACCAACCGTATCGAAAGCCATCCGTGTCCCTCCTACATCGCGCCTCCTTCCTCACCTCCGCGGCTCGCCTCGACCAGTTGCCGCCCGCCGGCGCTCCCGAGGTCTGCTTCGTTGGCCGCTCCAACGCCGGCAAATCCACGGCCATCAA
>JAEYVD010000013.1 GCA_023432075.1 Pseudomonadota bacterium
CTGATCCCGAGCGGCTTCATGGCGGCGCCGTCCACGACGTCGCTGATGCTCTCGTTGTGCGAAGCCGGTGGCGCGATCAGCGTGACCTTCGACCTGCCGGCAGAGCCGAAGTCCAAGCATGCGGCAAGCGATGCCTGCGCCTTTGGCGCGCTGGCCGCGCATGCGATTCTGCCGGAGACGGGTCTTGCGCCCGTGCTGACGGCGCAAGCGGCGTACGCCGCCCCAGAAACTCCCGTCCACCGCGCGGCGCCGCCCCTGCCCGCGCTGGGGCCGCCCCTCGGTTCACGCGCCCCGCCTTCCCTGTCTTCCTGATCCGCCGCGCCCGCGCCTAGCGCCGGGCCCGGCCGCGCCTTGCCGACCGGCTTTTCCGCGGTCGGCAGATCTTGTCGAAGACATCGAAGAAGAGGGATCCTCTTGACCATCGCTCGTTCGCACGCGTGCCTCGGCACATCCCTGCTCCTGGCCGCTTTCAACGCCGCCGCCCAAACCTCCCCCGCCACCCTCGCCCCCATCACCGTGGTCGGCGGCGCCGAAACCGCCCTCACAACCGAGGCCTCCACGGGCTCAAATCTGGGCCTGACGCCCATGCAGACGCCGGCCAGCGTCGACATCATTTCCCGGGAACAGATCGAGTCTCGCGGCGACGCCAGCGTGGTCGAAGCCATTACCCGCGCGCCGGGCTTCTCGGCCGCCCCCCACCCGGGCAACGGCAACAGTGCCTTGTCGGTGCGCGGATTTACCGACAGCACGTCGGTCATGCGCATGTACGACGGGTTGCGCCAATATGGCGGCGTCGGCCTGACGTTTCCGTTCGATACGTGGTCGGTCGAACGCATCGAGGTGCTGCGCGGCCCGGCGTCGGTCATCTACGGCGATGGCGCGATCGGCGGCGTCGTCAACGTGATCCCCAAGCGTCCGACACGCGGACCCATCCAGAACGAGGTGCAGGCCACCATCGGCACGCAGGACACGGCGCGGCTGGGCCTGGGCAGCGGCGGCGCGCTCAGCGATACGTTGTCGTATCGCCTGGACGTCAGCGGCAACTACACGGACGGCTACGTGGACCGGGGCCAAGCGGGCGATGCCACGTTCTCCGGCGCGCTGCGCTGGGACGCGACGCCGGACCTGAACATGACGCTCAGCTACGCCTACGGCTACCAGCGCCCGATGCGGTATTTCGGCACGCCGCTCATCAACGGCGAGCAGGACGACGCGGTGCGCAAGCAGAATTACAACGTCGCCGACAGCTTCATGCGCTTTCGCGATCAGTGGACGCAACTGGACACGGTCTGGACGCCCAACGACGCGACCACAGTGCGTGCGCGCCTGTACCACGTGCAAAGCGACCGCGACTGGCGCAATGCCGAGCGCTACGTGTACAACCCCGCAACCCGCCTCATTGACCGCTCGGACAACACGCAGATCACGCACGACCAGACCCAGACGGGCCTGACGACCAACGCCGTATTCAAAGGCCGGCTGGCCGGCCTGGACAACACGATATCCGTGGGTTTCGACGTCAACCACGCCACGTTCAAGCACATCAACAACACGTACACCGGCAGTTCGGGCCCCGTGGACCCCTATGATCCGGCGCATGGCCAGTACCAGAGCGACGTGCCGTTCATCCCGCGTTACCGCAACGAGGCCGACCAGTTTGCCCTCTTCGTCGAAGACCGCCTTGCGCTGACGAGCAAGTGGTCCCTCATCGGCGGCCTGCGCTACGACCACGCAAAAGTGACGCGCGACGATCTGGTCACCGGTCAACGCGCCCTGTCCTCCACGTATGCCGACGTGGGCTGGCGCGTGGGCACCGTGTACGACCTGACACCGGATCTGGCCGTCTACGCGCAGTACGCGGAAGCGGCCGATCCGGTCAGCGGGCTGTTGATGCTCAGCCCGGCCAATGCCGGCTTCGACATGTCGCGCGGCAAGCAGATCGAGATCGGCTTGAAGCAGAATTTCCTGGACGGCCGCGGCGAGTGGACACTTGCGGCCTACGAGATCCGCAAGACCAACCTGTTGTCGCGTGACGCCGACGATCCCAGCCTGCGCGTGCAGGTGGGCGAGCAGTCGTCGCGGGGCGTGGAAGCGTCCCTGTCGCTGGCGCTGGCGCCCGGCTGGACGATCGATGCCAATGCCACCGCGCTGCGCGCCAAGTACGACGACTTCTCCGAGTCGGTCGGCGGCGCGGCCGTGTCGCGCGCGGGCAATGTGCCGCCCAACGTGCCGCAACGCCTGGCAAACCTGTGGCTGAGCTGGAACTTCCAGCCGGGCTGGACGGCAATGGGCGGGCTGCGGTATGTCGGCAAACGTTATGCGGACAGCGCCAACACCATCGAGTTGCCGTCCTATACGACCACCGACCTCGCGCTGCGCTGGGACGTCAACAAGGACACCGCCATCACGGCCCGGGGTTTTAACGTCTTCGACCGCGCGTACTTCACCACCGCGTACTACACCAATACGCAGTGGTTCTACGGGCCCAGCCGCCGGTTCGAGCTGACGTTGAACCACCGGTTCTGAAGGGCGCGACCATGGATGCCAAGGCGCGTCTGCGCAGGCTGACCTACCTGGCCCACCGCTGGTTGGGCGTGGCCGGCTGCCTGCTGATGTTCGGCTGGTTTCTCAGCGGGATCGTCATGCTGTATGTCGGCTACCCCAAGCTGACGCCAGAAGAGCGCTTGGCCAGCCTGCCCGTGCTGGCCGTGGACGCTTACCGTATGCCCGACTCAGCACAGGCCGCGCCCGGCCCCGTCGTGCTGACGTCGGTGCGCGGCGAGGCGAGCTTCCTTCTGCCGACTCCGGACGGCCCGCGCGCGTGGTCGGCGACGACGGGCACGCCCGATGGCGTCGTGACGGCGGACATGGCGGTGGCCGCCGCCCGCGCGTTCTGGCCGGCGGCCACTGCACGCCATGCGGGCCTCATCGACGAAGACCGCTGGACGCATTCGCGCGGGCTGGACCGGCACCGTCCGCTGCATAAGGTGAGCATGTCGGGGAATGCGGCCGGCACGCTTTATGTGTCGTCGGCAACGGGCGAGGTCGTGCTGGATGCGCCGCTTGCGCAGCAACGCTGGAACTACGTGGGCGCATGGCTGCATTGGCTGTACATGGCGCGCGACCGGTCCGTCGATCCGGTCTGGAGCTGGACGGTGATTGTGCTGTCCGCGCTATGCACCGTGCTGGCGATCAGCGGCGTGGTCGTCGGCGTGTGGCGCTGGCCCTTTCGCGGGCGCTACAAATCCGGCGCACGGACGCCGTACCGCGAGGCCTGGATGCGGTGGCACCACATCGCCGGCCTTTTATTCAGCGCGTTCGTGTGCACGTGGATCTTCAGCGGCCTCATGTCGATGAACCCCGGCGGGATTTTCTCCGCGCCCCACGCGGGGCCCGACCGGCAAGCCATGGAGGGCATGCAGGCGGGCACGGCGGCAGGCACGACAGTAGGCAAGGCAAGCATGGCGCCATTGCCGGTACTGCAAGCACTGCATGGCACGGGCTTTCAAGCCGTCCAGCTCGAATGGCGGTGGATGGCCGGGCACCCCTACGTGCTGGCCCGCGACGCATCGTCCGACAGCCGGATCATCCGCCAGCAGGACGACGCGCTCATCGTGCAGGCGGCCTGGCAGCCGCAAGCCGTCATCGATGCCGCGCGCGCGCTGTTTCCCGGCGCAGCAATGCAGGCGCAGGTGCTCGATCACTACGACGCGTACTACTACGCCCGCCATGCCGAAGCCATGAACGGCGGCGCGCCCCGTGGTCTGCCCGTGCTGCAGCTGGATTTCGGAACCCCGGCGGGCGACCGCGTGTACGTGGACCTGCGCACCGGCGAACCGGCGGTCAGCCTGTCCCGGGCGCAGCGCGTCAGTCGCTGGCTCTTTTACTTCCTGCACAGCTGGGATACGCCCGCGCTCTTGAATGCCGGCATGGGCCGCGACCTGACGATCATCCTGCTCAGCCTGGGCGGCCTGGCCGTATCCGCCACCGGCATCGTGCTGGGCGCGCGGCGGCTGAGACATGCGATGCGTGGGCGCGGCCCATGCTGACCTCGCGGGCCGATCCGTCAGGCTATCTGCAAGCGATCCTGCCAAACGGGCCGTATTCTCGCACCGTGCGTCAATCCGAGTGCGGCTGCGGCGGGGTGTCCAGCGACGCATCGACCTCGGAGATCGTCTCGCCCGGATACGCGACACGCGCCGCGGCAGCGGCGTCGTCGCGCGTTGGATAAACGCCGGCGTCCTCCTGGACGCCCAGCAACGCAATGCCCCGAAAGCCCCAATGGCCATCCGCGCGTTGAAAGACTTCGACGATCATTTCTCTTCCTCCGCCGATTGCTCGTGGGTCGACTTCAACACATCCGCCGGCGTGACGCCACTAGGGCGCGCCCGGTACTCCGGCGGCAACGCTATTCCGCCCATTCCGGGTCGCCGGTAAACACCACCGTCAGCCAGCGATCCGGGCTGTCGGCGCCCAGCGCATTGCCGATCTCGTCGCGCAGGCTGTCCCATGCGGCAACGGTGCGCGCGGGCATATCGGCCGGCACGATGAAGTACAGTTCGATTTCCTGCGAGCGCCCCACCTTGGCAACGTACGCGCGATAGGACGCGAAGCGATAGCGTTCCACGAACGCCTGCGCCACCGTGTCCACGTGCTGTTTCAGGTCGGCGGGCGTAACCAGCAACATCTCGGACAACGCCTGGCGGATGACCGACAGCGGCAAGGGAATGATCACCGCGCACACGACCGCCAGCACGGCCGGGTCGATATAGGGTGAGATCCACGCCCAACGGGTGCCCTGCACGCCGTATCCGATGCAAAAGGCCACCAGCAGCGCGGCCGTGATGCTGGCCGACATGATCCAGCCCTTCAGGTCCATGTGCAGGAATGCCGAGCGGATCCGGCGATTGGCGCGCGCCTCGGCCAGCGCAATCGCCACACAGGCGGTCAGGGTCAGCACGGCATAGATCAGCGCCAGGCCGAACTCCAGTTCGCGCCCGCCTTTGAGCAGACTGCTCACCGCGTTGATGAGGGCGTAGACGGCCACCCCGCTGAGGAGTATCCCGTTCAGCGCCAGCACCATGGGTTCCAGATGCCAAAAACCCATCGTGAAGCGTTCGCGAAGCTTGCGCGGCAGCCCGCGGGCCGTGGCGTACGAGGTGATCAGCCGCACGACCACCAGCGACAGCGCGCTCATGCTGGCGTCCACCAGCGAATACACGCCGTCGAACACGATGGAGAACGATCCGGAAGCCACCCCGAAGCCGATGCCGATGACGGCGATGCAAAGCGTGACCGCAATCGAGATCCGCAACACGCCCTGCTCCGTGCGCAGGTCGAACAATGCCGTGCCTGTGGTCATGGTTCCTCCGAAGGGACTGCCATGGCGCTCACGATAACCGCACCGCCCCCGTTTTGGTCAACGACGCCGCGCGGAGGATCCCCCACGGCGCGAAAGGTATTTGGTCGTAACCTACTATTCGTAGTCTACGATTGGTAGGTTATTGTCGCACCAACAGGACTACTCGCCATGCACACCCTCATCGTCCTTGCCCACCCCGACCCGGCATCCCTCACGCACGCCATTGCGCATCAGGTCGCGCAAGGCGTCGCTGCCGCCGGGCCCGGGCATTCCTTCGAGCTTGCGGATCTGGCCGCCGAAGACTTCGATCCGCGTTTCTCTCAGGCCGACGTCGCCCTGCACCTGACCCGGTCCAACCCGCCCGCCGACGTCGCCGCCGAACACGCGCGCATTGATCGCGCCGATGCGCTGGTGCTGGTGTATCCCGTGCATTGGTGGTCGTTCCCCGCCTTGCTGAAGGGCTGGATCGACCGCGTGTTCACCAACGGCTGGGCCTACGATGCCGACCCCGACGGCAAGGTCATCAAGCGCTTGCAGCGCCTTCGGGTGCACTTGATCGCCAGCGGCGGCGCCGATATGCGCACCTATGCGCGTCACGGGTACTTCGGCGCGATGAAAACGCAGATCGATCACGGGATCTTCGGCTATTGCGGCGCGCGCGTGGCAACATCCGACTTGCTGGTGGCGTCCGATGCTGGATACCCCGAAGCGCACCTGGCCGCTGCCCACGCCATCGGCCAACGCATCGTTGCCCCGCAGCCCTGAAACCGACTTCAAAGACCGCCCTGACCCCGATGACGTCCCACCCCGCCCTTTCTCCCCGCCGCCGGCTGTCCAAGGACGCGCGGCAACGCCAGCTCATCGAGGTGTCCTGGGCGCTGATCCGCGACGAAGGCACGGACGCCCTGACATTGGGGCGGCTTGCCGAGAAAGCGGGCGTCTCAAAGCCCGTCGTCTACGACCACTTCGGCACCCGCAACGGGCTGCTGGCAGCGCTTTACCAGGATTTCGACCTGCGCCAGACCGCAATCATCGACAGCGCCATCGCCGCCAGCAAGCCAACCCTATCCGACAAGGCGGACGTCATCGCCACCCAGTACGTGCAATGCGTGTCGGTGCAAGGGCGCGAAATTCCCGGCGTGCTTGCGGCGCTGAACGGCTCGCCCGAACTGGCCGCCGTCAAAAGGCAGTATCAGCACGCATTCATCAGCAAATGCCAGGACATTCTTGCTCCGTTCGCCGGCCGGCAAGGCGTATCCCTGGCCGGCATGTGGGGCATGCTCGGCGCGGCCGACGCGCTCTCGCAGGCCGCCGTGGCGGGTGAAATCACCCAGGAAGCCGCACGCGCCGAGTTGCTCCGGATCGTTGTGGACCTGGTCAAGCACGCTCCCGCCAGCTAGCGCCGCAGGCGCGGCTTACTTTGTCGCGACGATCACGTGTGCCTGAATCCTGCCCGCGATGGGGCCCGGGCCATAGCGGTCGGCCAGTGCCTCAGCCGCCCGTTCCGTGGCGAACTGCATGAGGCCCGCGTCGCGCGCTTCGATCTCGTTGCGCAGCGGCGTGCCCTGGCAGTACGCGGTGGCCGCCTCCGTTGGCCCGGCCGCGCGGCTGACATCGGCGCGGGTTTCCATTTGAATGTCGTCAAAACCCGCGCGGCGAAGGTCGTCGCGGATCTTTTCCCTGTCGTGGTATCCGTGCGGCGTGCGCGCAAGAAAACGTGGCGGGTCCTGCGGAAACACGGCGGCGACCGCGCGCGTCACGTCATCGGCGAAGTCATTTTCCTCGATGCGGTCCCACACGCTGAAGACGAAGCGGCCGCCGGACTTCAGCACCCGGCGCGCTTCGGCAAAGCCGGCAGCCCGGTCCGAAAAGAACATGACGCCGAACTGGCAGCACACCACGTCAAACGACGCGCAGTCGAACGGCAGATCCAGCGCATCTGCCCACCGCCATTGCACCGCGCAGCCGGCCCCCTGACGGGCGGCCGCGTAATTGAGCATCGGTTGATTCAGGGCGGTCGCCACATACTGCGCCCCGGGATCCAGCAGGGGCGCAAGCGCCCGCGTCACTGCCCCGCTGCCCGCCGCGGTCTCCAGCACGGCCTGCGGCGCAAATCCCGCGACAAGCGCCGCCATGTTGTCCGCGTAACCCTGGAAGATCAACGGAACCATAAGCGTGTCGTAAAGCTCGGGAATCGATCCCGCGAACACCTTGTCGAAGTCGGCCATGATGCGGCTCCTTTAACGGCGTTGCCGATGCCCGACATCAACACGAGGC
>JAEYVD010000620.1 GCA_023432075.1 Pseudomonadota bacterium
GGCGTTGGCGTGTCATGGGCTTGACGCTGATGAGGGCGTCGAGCCAGGCGCATCGTCGGTCCCGTCAACCGGTTCCTCAAGAGGCCTTTATGTTCCCTGAATACCGCGAGCTCATTACCCAACTGAAGTCCGAAAACGCTCACTTTTCGGCCCTGTTCCAGCGGCACAACGATCTGGACCAGGAAATCCAGAACATGGAGGACGGCATCACGCCGTCCTCGGGCACCGCGATCGAGGTGCTGAAAAAAGAAAAACTGCACCTAAAAGACAAGCTCTACGGGCTACTCCGCGCAGCCGACCAAAACGGTCACGGCAAGCACAACGGCAGCTGAGCTGCCGCCCCAGGCGGGCTACATCAATTCCAGGCCCGCGCCCTTGACGACGGCGGCGTACTTTGCCATCTCGGTACGAAAGTACGCCACCGTCTGCTCAGGCGGCATCAGGACGATACGGTTGTTCTGAGTCGCCATCGACTGCTTGACCTCCGGCGAATTGAACGCACGCGCGAGCGCATCAAAGATGCGGCGCACGTCCGCCTGCGGCAGCTTTGCCGGTCCAGCGGCCGCAAACCATCCGCCGATTTCGTAGTCCGCCATTCCCTGCTCGCGCAGCGTGGGCAGATCGGGCAGCGCCGCCATGCGCTCGCCGCCACAGGCCCCCAGCGCCTTGAGCGCGCCGCTCTTGATCTGCGGCAGCACGGAGGGTAGAGACAGCACGCCGAAGTCGACCTGTCCACCGATCAGGTCCGCCATCATCGGCCCCACGCCCTTGTACGGGATGTGCCGCGCTTTCACGCCCGCCTGCTGCACATACATCTCGGCGGCAAGGTGCAGAATCGTGCCGTTGCCCGACGACGCGTAGTTGTAGCGGCCCGGCTCGTTTTTCAAGAGCGCCGTCAGCCCCTTGATATCGTTTGCCGGAATCTTCTGCGGATTGGCCACCAGCAGGAAAGGCGTCATGCCCACCATGCTGATCGGCGTGATGTCGGCGAGCGGGTCGAAGGGCAGGTTCTTGTAAACGCTGGGAAAGATGACGTGATTGTTCGACAGCATGCTGAGCGTGTAGCCGTCGGGCGCCGATCGCACGAGCGCGGAAGTGCCCACGATACCGCCCGCGCCAGGCTGATTCTCGACCACGACCGTGTGGCCCAGCGCGGCGGACAGCGCCGGTCCGGCGGACCGCGTGATCGTGTCCACGCCGGAACCCACGCCCACCGGCAAGATGAATTTCACCGGCCTGTCCGATTGCGCCCGGGTCAGGCCGGGCATGCCCAACACGGCGGCGCCCAGCGCACCGAGGACCTGGCGGCGGCTCCAGCGCCCGCCCGCACGTTGATTGCTCATGTCTGTCTCCTGATGGTGTTATGTGCCGGCCGACTTGTGCGGCCGTCTACTACAACGCTTGTATGCCGTTCCTTGCGCGGAACGAGCCCGGCGCCCGAGCCCGCCTCACGCCGCCGCGCCCTGCGCGCGCAACGCTTCGATCTGTCCGGCGTCGTACCCCAACCCCTGCAATAGCGCATCGGTGTCCGCCCCCAGCACGGGCGGATCGCACCTCACGCCAAGCCGCTGGCCGTCCATCATCAGCGGAAACAACGCCGCGCCCGCCGTCTGCCCTGCCCGCTCTCCGTCGGGCAGCCGAATGTCGGCCAGTCCGCCGGTGGCACGCAGGTGCGGATCGTCGTACAGCTCCTCCGGTTTGACGATGGGCGCAAACGGCAGGCCGATGCGTTCAAACACCGCCGCCAGCTCGGCAGCGCGGAAATTCGCCAACCGCTCGCGCAGGTCCGCCAGCAAGGTGGGGCGCAGCAGGACACGGTCGTTGTTCGTGGCCATCGCCGGATCGTTCTTCAGGTCGTCAAAGCCAAAGGCATCGCAGAACGTCACCCATTGTGCGTCGCTGACCGCGGCCAGGAAGATCTGCTCGCCGTCCTTGACCGTGAAGACGTCGTAAAGCGCCCAGGCCGACACCCGATCTGGCATCGGCGCCGAGGGCTGGCCCGTGATCGCGTATTGCAGCATGTGCTGGCCGACCAGAAACACGTTGTTCTCGAACAGCGCCGACTGCACTTCCTGGCCCCGCCCGGTGATGCCGCGCTGGATCAGCGCGGCCATCGCGCCGATGGCGCCAAACATGCCGCCCATGATGTCGTTCACGCTGGTGCCGGCGCGCACGGGGTCACCTGGCCGGCCCGTCATGTAGGCCAATCCGCCCATCATCTGCACAACCTCGTCCAGCGCCGTGCGCATCGCATAAGGCCCAGGCAGGAACCCCTTGTGGCTGACATAGATGAGGCGCGGATTCTCCTTGGACAGCGAGGCATAGTCCAAGCCGAATTTCGCCATCGTGCCGGGCCGGAAGTTTTCCGCCACCACGTCGGCGCTGGCGGCCAGTCTGCGCGCGGCCTCGGCGCCCGCCGGGCTTTGGATGTCCAGCGCAATGCTTTTCTTGTTCCGGTTGAACATGGGAAAGAATCCCGCCCCCACGCCCAGCAGATGGCGCGTCCGGTCGCCGCGCACCGGCTCGACCTTGATGACCTCGGCACCCAGATCGGCCAGCACCATGCCGCAAGTGGGGCCCAGGACCATGTGCGGGAACTCCACGACGCGCAGGCCGGCGAGCGGCAGCGGGCGGGACGATTGGGAAACGTCGTTGTCGGAAACTGGTTGCATGGCAAGGCTCGATGAAGATTCGTGGATGCGCACGGTCAGGCCAACTGGC
>JAEYVD010000156.1 GCA_023432075.1 Pseudomonadota bacterium
TCCCGGTGGATCGGGATCAGCAGGGCGCCGACGTGATGGCGGACATCCTGCAGGCGCAGAGTCCGTTGATCTCGACGGCGATTCTGGGACTGCCGGGGCTGTCGGTGCCGGTGGGGTTGGCGCACGGTGTGCCTGTCGGCGTGCAGTTGGTGGCCGGGCGGTTCCGCGAAGACCTGTGCCTGGCGGCCGGCGAGGTCATCGAGGCGCGCGCCGGCTGGTCGGTGCTGGAACGGCTTGGCCTCTGACGGCGTCCCTTGCGGACCTAACCCAAAGCGCCTGGATCCTTCAGCCGCGCGTGGACGGTGGCGCCCAGCGCCGCGCCGTGGACGGCCAGATGCGCGCCCAACTGGATGGCTTGCAACAGGGCCTCGCGCGTCACCCCTTGCGCCAATCCCTCGTGGATCAACGCACGCGTGGTGTCCATGTCGCCCTGCGTAAAGCAGGCGTGCAGGGCGACCCGCACGAGCAAGCGCTCCGCGCGGGTCAATCCACCGGCAGGCGCGCCATGTTCCAGAAAGTCGAGCAGAACAGCGACATAGCCCGGGTCCATCTCCGCCAGCCGCAGCAGGCGGTCCGCCTGATCCGGCCATAGCGCGGCGATGCGGCCGCGCAGAGCATCGACGGGATTCAGCGCCGGTTGGGGCGCGGCCTCGTGCAGCAGGTCGGCGGCTTGCAGCACCGCGCTCAAGCCCTGCATCGTGACCAGGTGCAGCACATCGAACACGTCGGCATCGGTGGCGCCGGCCTCGCGGGCCATGCGCAGATGGGTGGTCAGGCCCGGCTCGAACAGGTGCGTTGCCGACGCGTCGAGCGCCACGTAGATCAGCTCGACCATGCGGGGCGGCAGCGGTCCTGTCTTGGCCGGGTGTCCCGCGTACGCGGCGTAGTGCGCCAGAAAGCCCGGATTGGCGTGCAGCATCGCGTCCGTCCAGGGGCGCCAATAGCCACGCGCGGCGATGAAGCGGGCCTTGATCTCGTCCAGGTCGGTCAGCGGCTGCATAGCACTTGCCCCGTCAGATATTGGGCCTGCGCGCCGGCCACAAAGCGCAGCAGGGGCGCCAGCGTCTCGGGCGCCGTGCCGGGCGCGACCTGCACGGCATTGATGCGGCGCGCCGCCGGTCCCCATTCGCAAGCCAGCGAGGCGATCAACATGCGCGCGGCGGCGTGATCGCCGGCGTGTTCCCAATCCAGGTCGTCGTCATCGGGCAGCAGCAGCGTCAGGCTGGCGGGGCCGTCCACGGTAAAGCGCTGCGCGGCCTGCAATGCCGCCGCCAGCCGCTGCCCCGGTACGCTCGCCAGCACCGTCGCGTCCAGCACGGCAGGGTAGCCGTGGCCAGCGGCCTCACCAGGCAGCGGCGGCCAATCGCCGCGAACGGTAAGGGATAGGGGCGCATCCGTCGGAACACGCCCGTTTCCGGCGGCAGGTGCATAGGTCTGGCTTCCGCCGTACACCGACGAACCGCCGTCCACGCATACGAGTCCGCCAGCAAGCGGGGCCGCGTGTGTGCTGGAAAGGAAGGCGAGGGCGCATGCGATCTCGTCAGGATCGGCCAACCGGCCCAGCGGGATCTTGGCCACCGCGCGTGCGGGGTCCAGGCGGCCCGAGGCGATCAGGCCAGCGACCAGTTCCGTCTGCACATAACCGGGGCAGAGCACGGTGACGCGTAGGCCCGGATCGGACTGGGCCAGAGCACGGCTCTGCGCGATCAGCCCGGCCTTGCTGGGGCTGTAGCCGCCGCGCCACGGGATGGCGCGCAGCCCCGCGCCGGAGGCCACGTTGACCACGCGCGCGCCGGGGACGAGGCGGCTGCGCAGCGCGCTCACCAGACGGGCCGGCGCGCGCAGGTTCAGGTCGAGCAGCCGTTGCCAGTCGCCGGCCGCCTGGTCGACGGTGGGTCTATTGCTGCTGTCGGTCATCCCGGCGTTGTTGATGAGCGCATCCAGGCGCGGCATGCCGTCCGCCAGGGCGGAAATCTGCGACGCGTCGGTCAGGTCGGTGACGCGCGCCAGATGATCCCCATCGGCGGGCGCAGTCAGCTCGGCCCGCAGCGCCTGCAGCGCCGGCGCATTGCAATCGACCAGGACGCAGCGATGGCCCGCGGCCGCGAGCCGGCAAGCCGCCGCCCGGCCAATGCCGCTGGCCGCGCCCGTGAGCAGGACGGTGTCCATCAAAGGGTCGTGAACGTGATGCCGCCGTCCACCACCAGCGCCTGCGCCGTGATGAAGCGGGCCTCGTCGCTGGCAAGAAACACGATGGCCTCGGCGATGTCGTCCACCGTGCCCAGGCGGCCCATCGGCGTGCTGGCGACGCGGCGCGCATCGCGTTCGGCGTTGCGGTTGCGCTGCGTGCCTTCCGTGGGCACCGCCGACGGGCAGACGGCGTTGACCCGGATCCGGCGCGCACCGAGAGCGGCGGCCGCCGCGCGCGTCACGCCCAGCACGCCGGACTTGATGCCCGAATACACGATGGAATTGGGTGCGGACTTGAGCGCGGCGGTGGATGCGACGTTGACGATGGCGCCGCCGCGCTCGGGGTCCATGAC
>JAEYVD010000186.1 GCA_023432075.1 Pseudomonadota bacterium
GCAATGCGTTTGAGCTCGCCCATGCGTTCAAGTTGGGCGATGAAGTCTCTAAGGTCGCGGTATTTCACTACAGATCCCAGCGATTTGGTTACATTTCAGGTTCAAAGAGAGGTTAACATTGACTCCCTCTTTTTTACGCAGGAGGTTTTATGCCCGATGCGTCAGTGGCCAGCCTGTTCAGGAACATGGCCCAAGGAGTGCACCAATATCTTGCCGAATCCCTGCGCATTTGCTCTGTCTATCTGGGCATTGCGGTCATTGTGACGGTAAGCATGGGATTCGCCCTGCCTGGTTTGCGCGACCAGGCATTGCAAGTGCACAAAGCCTTGTTGACCGCCCTCGCGCCTTCATCCATGCAGGCCAGCTCCGAATCCGAAGCCGGCTCCGAACTGGGTGCCGACACGTCGTCGGCAATTGCCATGGCCGTACCCGCCGCCCCTGTCAGCAACGCCACCGGCATGCTGGGGCCGGCCCGAATCGCGCCGCCCGCGCCCAAGAAGACCGCTTCGGCGGCCACGGGGCCACAGGCGGAAGCACTGCGCAACTATATCTCGCGCAAATACAAGGTCGCGTATGACGCGACCGGCCCGCTGTTGAACACCGTGTACAAGGTCAGCCGCGACAAGCAGCTTGATCCCTTGCTGGTCCTGGCCGTGATCGCCATCGAATCGCGCTACAACCCCCTGGCCGAAAGCCACGTGGGCGCGCAGGGCCTGATGCAGGTCATGACCAGCGTGCACCAGGACAAGTTCGACGCGGTCGGCAAGAACCCGCTGGACCCGGCCGCCAATATCGGCGTGGGCGCCACGATCCTGCGCGACTGCATCAACCGCCGCGGTTCCGTGGACGGCGGCCTGGCGTGTTACGTGGGGTCCACCGGTCCGGACGACAACGGCTACGGGGCAAAGGTGCAGGCGGAACGCCGCCGCCTGGCGCTCGCGTCGGGCATCGCGCTGGCGCGCGACTGATCCTGCGTCCTGCTTCGGCAACTGGCGCGCCCCATTGGGGCGCGCTTTTTTTCGTCCAGTCAGCGTTGCAGCAGCACGCCCATCCGGGCTACCGCCTCTTCCAGGCGATCCAGGCCGGTGGCATAAGAAAAGCGCATGGTGTGGGCCGCGTGCGCCGGCCCGAAGTCCAGCCCCGGCACCGCGGCCACGCCGGCTTCCAGCAACAGGCGCTGCGAGAACGCGGCGCTGTCCATGCCCAGGCTGCTGATATCCGCGTAGATATAGAAGGCGCCGTCCGGCTTGACCGGCACGTCGATGCCCAGGCGTTCGAATTCCGGCAGCAGGTAGTCGCGGCGCTGCTTGAAGGCCTCGCGGCGGTGCTCGAAGATCTTCATCGCGGCGGGGGTAAAGCAGGCGAGCGCGGCGTGCTGGGCCAGCGTGGGCGCGCAGATCGCCAGGCTGGAGGCAATCTTTTCCACCGGCGCGACCATGTCGTCCGGCACGATCATCCAGCCCAGGCGCCAGCCGGTCATGTGGAAGTACTTGGAAAAGCTGTTGATGACGATGACGTCGTCGTCCAGCGTCAGGGCCGAGCGGGGCTGGCCGTCGTAAGACAGCCCCAGATAGATTTCGTCGACGATGGCAAAGCCGTCGCGGGCACGCACCTGGGCCAGCAGCTCGGCCAGTTCGCCGTGGGCGATCGAGGTGCCGGTGGGATTGCTGGGCGAGGCCACCATCACGCCTTGCGTGGCGGGCGTCCAGTGGCGCGCCACGTCGTCGGCGGACAATTGGAAGCGTTTTTCGGCCGTGCTGGGAATCAGGCGGGGCACGCCGCCGGCGGCCAGCACGAAATTGCTGTTGGCGGGATAGGACGGATCGGGCATCAGCACCTCGCCGCCCGTGTTGACCAGCGCCGCGCAGGCCAGCGTCAGGGCGCCCGAGGCGCCCGCGGTGACGATGACCCGGCGCGGATCGATGGCGGCGCCGAACTGGTCGCGGTAGAACTGCGCGATGGCTTCACGCAGCGGGGCGATCCCCGCGCCCGGGCTGTAGCCGCTGAGACCGGCGCGCGCGGCGCGGTCCAGCGCTTCCACGACCTGAGGGGGCGCGGTAAAGTCCGGTTCGCCGATGCCCAGGCTGATAATGTCTTTGCCGGCCGCCTGCAGCGCCTGCGCCTGCTTGAACAGTTCCATCACCTGGAACGTCAGGAAATCGTGAGTGCGAGTGGCAAGGCGGGGCATCGGAATCTCGAAAGCGTCATCTAGCAAAAAAGGAATTGTAGTCATGCAGCCATCCCGGCGCGCCTTCCTCCTGGGCCGTCGGCCCGTCCAGACGCCATGGGCGGCCTTCGTGCAACGCCTGGCGCTGGTGTGCCAGGGCAAGGTCCGCGATCTGGGCGAGGGCGGCGCAGACGGCACGTGCGCCGTCTTGACGCCCGCCCGCGACGCCGACGTCGCGCAGGCCCGCAAATTGTGCGCCGAATACCGGGTGGTCCTGGAACTGGAGGGCGCGGCGGGACCGTTCGCGCCCCCGGTCCGGCCCCGGCTTCGCGTCGATCCCGTGCTGCTGACCGGTTTGACTCGACTGGCGGGCGACACGCCTCGCTGGCACGCGCAGCCGGGCGTGACCTTGGCTGAGCTGGCCAGCGCCGGCCTGCGGCAATTTGCCGGACTGGCGGGCGACCTGACGCTGGCTCAATGGGTGGCGGCGCCCGCGTCCTGGCCGGCGGGCCGCTGCGCGGCCTCGGGTCTCGTGGCGGCGGACGTGCTGCTGGCCGATGGCGTCGAGGAAACGCTGGGGGCGTTTGGCGAGACCGACGTCCAGCCCTTGCGTTCGGCCACCGTCCAGCGCCTGGTGCCCGCGCTGTTCCAACTGGCCTCGGGCGGTGATGCGTTTGCCACCAACGACGGCTATCACTGGCTGGGCCGCTACCGGCTGGATGCGCTCAAGCCCGAGGCGCCGGCCACCGTCAATCTGGCGCAATTGCTGTTGGGCCACGGCGGTACGCTCGCCTGGCTGCAAGCCGCGGTGTTGGCCGACGTGCCGCCTGGAAACGAAGCCCCGGCCGAAGGCGCGCCCGCTTCCCGCCCCGGGCCTGCTGCGCCTGGGCTGGCTACTGTCCGGCTGGACGGACGGGTCAAGACGTTGTTCGACCCGGACGGCTGCTTTCCGGAATTCCGGTGGCCGGAAGTCTGACAAACGTTCAGCTTACTGTAAGATTTCGGCGCGCGACGTCAACAAAGCGCGAGGCCCGCGTATCGCGACGCCCGGCATGGGAATAGAATTCCTTCCTCTTTCGTGTCACACACTCTAGCCAGTAGCCGCCCTATGGATGCCAACCTTCGCAAAGCCGCCCTTGAATATCACGAGCACGGGCGCCCCGGCAAAATCTCGGTCACGCCGACCAAGCAATTGACGAACCAGCGCGATCTGGCGCTGGCGTATTCGCCCGGCGTGGCGGCGGCCTGTGAGGAAATCGTGGCCGATCCGGCCAATGTGTACCGCTACACGGCCCGCGGCAACCTGGTGGGCGTCATCACCAACGGCACTGCCGTGCTGGGACTGGGCAACATCGGCGCGCTGGCCTCCAAGCCGGTCATGGAAGGCAAGGCGGTGCTGTTCAAGAAATTCGCCGGCCTGGATGTCTTTGACATCGAAATCAACGAAACCGACCCGGACAAGCTGGTCGAGATCATTGCCGGCCTGGAAGCCACCTTCGGCGGCATCAATCTTGAAGACATCAAGGCGCCCGAATGCTTCACCGTCGAGCGCAAGCTGCGCGAACGCATGAAGAGCCCGGTCTTTCACGACGACCAGCACGGCACGGCGATCTGTGTGTCGGCGGCCTTCATCAACGGCCTGAAGGTCGTGGGCAAGGACATCAAGCAGGTCAAGGTGGTCACGTCCGGCGCGGGCGCCGCGGCACTGGCGTGCCTGGACCTGATGGTGGACCTGGGCCTGCCGCTGGAA
>JAEYVD010000235.1 GCA_023432075.1 Pseudomonadota bacterium
TACCGGATGCTGATGTTCGGTCTGGTGATGGTGTTGATGATGATGTGGCGTCCGCAGGGGTTGTTGCCCATGAAGCGTCCCCACGTGGAGCTGGCTAAATGAGCGAGGCATTGCTGAAAGTATCCGGCCTGACCATGCGGTTCGGCGGCCTCCTGGCCGTCGATAGCGTGGGTTTCGAGGTCATGACCGACGAGGTCTTTGCCATCATCGGCCCGAACGGCGCCGGCAAGACCACCGTCTTCAATTGCGTGGGTGGGTTCTACGCACCCACTGCCGGCGAGATCATCATGGACGGCAAGCCCATCACGGGTCTTGCCAGCCACAAGGTGGCGCGCCACGGCCTGGTGCGCACGTTCCAGAACGTGCGCCTGTTCAAGCAGCTCACGGTGCTGGAAAACCTGTTGGTCGCGCAGCACACGCAGGTCGAATCGCGCCTGTTGCCTGGGCTGCTCAAGACCAAGGGCTATCGCCAGTCCGAATCCGAGGCGCTGTCGCGCGCGGCGCAGTGGCTGGATTTCATGGGTCTGCGCGAATTCGCGAACCGCGAAGCCGGCAATCTGGCCTATGGCCACCAGCGGCGCCTGGAGATCGCGCGCTGCATGATCACCAAGCCGCGCCTGTTAATGCTGGACGAACCCGCGGCGGGTCTGAATCCGCAGGAAAAGCGCGATCTGCAATCGCTGATCGACCAGCTGCGGCGCGAGTTTGGCGTCGCGGTGCTGCTGATCGAGCACGACATGAGCCTCATCATGGGTATTTCGGACCGGATTCTGGTCATGGAACATGGCAAGCCCATCACGACCGGCACCCCCGATCAGGTGCGCAACGACGAGCGCGTCATCAAGGCGTACCTGGGGGAGGAATGATGCTCAAGCTGGAAAACATACACACCTTCTACGGCGCCATTCAGGCATTGAACGGCGTGTCGGTCGATGTGAACAAGGGTGAGATCGTCACGCTGATCGGCGCCAACGGCGCGGGCAAGACCACGCTGCTGATGACGGTCTGCGGCAATCCGCGTGCGCGCGAGGGAAAGATCACGTTCGAAGGCGAAGACATCACGAACAAGGACACGCACCACATCATGCGCAGTGGCATCGCCATTTCGCCTGAGGGCCGCCGCGTGTTCAAGGACCTGACGGTCGCCGAGAACCTGATGATGGGCGGCTTCTTTTCCAAGCGCGACGAGATCGAGGCGGGTATCGACCACGTCTATGGCTTGTTCCCGCGCTTGAAAGAGCGCGCCAGCCAGCGAGCCGGCCTGATGTCGGGCGGCGAACAGCAGATGCTGGCCATCGGCCGCGCGCTGATGACCCGGCCGCGCCTGTTGCTGCTGGACGAACCCACGCTGGGCCTGGCCCCGCTGGTGATCGCCCAGATCTTCGACATCATCCGCGAGATCCGGGAGCAGGGCGTGACCGTGTTCCTGGTCGAGCAGAACGCGAACAAGGCGCTCGGCGTGGCGGACCGCGGCTACGTGCTGGAAAACGGCCGCGTGGTCCTGCAGGACACCGGCGCCAATCTGCTGGTCAACGATCAGGTCCGCAAGGCTTACCTGGGCGGTTGACCTCTTCCCCGCGAAGGAAGCAGGCGCATCGGAAGATGCGCCTTTTTTTTGCTGGTCTTACGCGGCGATCCGTTCCGCGGGCTGGTCAGCCTGGTAGTGCGCGATGGCGGCGCGGGCGAGGGCGTCGATGGAGTCCGTGAGGGTCACGCCCAGGTTGGGGCGCAGGGCGTGCGGCACGGCCAGGGGCAGTTCCGTGCAGCCCAGGACGACGGCGTCGGCGCCGCGCGCCTTCAGGCGGGCGATGCATTCGGCGGCGGGGGCGAAGGCGTCTTCGAGCTGGTTGCCCTTGACCGCGCGGATCGAGCCCATGCAGAAGCGTTCGACTTCGTCGTCGTCAGGCACGATGCACTCGTAGCCCTGGGCTTCGAGGTGCCGCTGGTACAGGCCAAGCTTTAGCGTGGCGGCGGTGCCCATCAGGCCGATGCGGCCGCGGGGCAGGCCCAGACGGCGCAGGTCTTCGATGACCGCCTCGATGATGTGCAGCACCGGCACGCCGGTGGACGCGGCGATCTCGTCGAACCACAGGTGGGCGGTGTTGCACGGGATGGCGATGAGCCGGGCGCCGGCCTGTTCCAGGAAGCGCACGCCGTCGACCATGTGGGGCAGCGGATTTTCGCCGCCGGCCATGTAGGCGCTGGATCGGTCGGGAATGCGGGGATCGTTGCGCAGCAGGGTGGGAATGTGTTGCTGGTCAACCGTGGCGGGCGTCAGCGCCGCCAGGCGGAGGGCAAAGGCCGCGCCGGCCATGGGCCCCATTCCGCCCAATACACCCAGGTAGCAGCCCTGGGAAAACGTCTTCACTTTAAGTACTCCGTGCTCATGCTTGACCGGGCGACAGGACCTGACCCGGGCGTTCGGCGCCGGTCCGTTCCCCGTCCCAGACCTGCCTGCCGTTGACCCACACGGCGTGGATGCCCCGGCTTGCCTGAATGGGCGCTGAAAAAGTGGCCACGTCGGTGACGGTGGCGGGATCGAACAGCACCAGGTCAGCATGATACCCCTCCCGGAGCAGGCCGCGTTCGGCCACGCCGTACTGGTCTGCGGCCAACCCCGTCATCTTGTGGATGGCCGATTCCAGGGACAACAGGTTCTGCTCTCGCACCATCGTGCGCAGGACGTTGGTGAAGGTGCCCCACTGGCGGGGGTGCGGATGGGGATCGAAGGGCAGCCCGTCCGAGCCGACCATGGTCAGCGGATGGGCAAAGATGCGGTTGACGTCGGCGGGATCCATCAGGAAGTAGATGGCGCCGGCCGGGGCCAGGCGGGCCACGGCGGCCTCGTCGTCCAGGCCCAGTTCGGCCATCACTTCGCTGAAGTCGCGGCCCGTCGCTTCGGGGTAGCCTTTGGACCAGGTGATCATCGTCCGGCTGGCAAGCCGCGCGCGATCGAGCCGCAGCATGGTGGAGGTGGCGGGGTAGGGGTGGCAGTCCAGGCAGACGGGCTGCAAGGCCGCGGCGCGGCTGATGAGGTCCAGCGTTTCACGGGTGCGCCCGTGATTGCGTTCGCCGGCCAGCTTGTGGTGCGAAAACACGACGCGGCAATCGATTTCGCGACCGATGTGCAGCGCCTCTTCGATGGCCGGCACGATGTGATCGGCCTCGTCGCGCAGGTGGGTGGCATAAATGCCGGCGCGGCCGCGCAGCGGCTGGCACACGTCGACGATCTCGTCCGTGGGCGCGGCGCTGGCCGGCGGATAGAAGGTGCCGGTGGATACACCGAAGGCGCCGGCGTCCAGCGCTTCCTGCATGAGTTCGCGCATGGCGGCGCGTTCCGCGTCGTTGGCAGCGCGCGATGTGTCGTCCATGACGGCGACGCGCAAGGTGGTGTGGCCCACCAGTGGAATCACGTTGACTGCGGCGGGCGTGTCGCGCAGCGCGTCCATCCAGGACCGGAAGGTGCCAAAGCGAAAGAGCGACGGCGGGCCCAGCAGGTCCAGCGGCTGCGGGATCTGCGTGCGCGCCAGGGGCGCCAGGCTGATCCCGCAGTTGCCGGTGACGACCGTCGTGATGCCTTGCGACACCTTGGGCAGCATGTCGGGATGGGCCAGCAGATACCCGTCGTCGTGGGTGTGCGAGTCGATGAAGCCCGGCGCCAGGACCAGGCCCCGGCCATCGATGACCGGCGCGCCGGCGGGATGGGCAAAGCTGCCCACCGCCTCGATGCGCCCGCCGCGCACGGCAAGGTCGCCGACGGTGGCGGGCCCGCCCGATCCGTCGATGAGCGTGGCGCCCGCGACGATGAAGTCAGCCTGCAAGGTGTCTGCCGTCATGAAGAATGCTCAGTCGAGTTTTTCGATGCCGGCGTTGTCGATGATCTGCTGCCACTTGGCGGTTTCGCGATCGATCAGCTGCTTGAACTCGGCGGGCGAGCCGGATGCCGGTTCGGCGCCTAGCGTGGCCAGGCCCTGGCGCACTTCCGGCGCCTGCAGCGCCTTCTGGATGGCGGCGTTCAGCGTGGCGACCACGTCATCGGGGGTGCCCTTGGGCGCCACGACGCCACCCCAGGCGACCGTCTCGTAACCCTTCAGGCCGGATTCGTCCAGCGTCGGCACGTCGGGCATCAGCGACAGGCGCTTCAGGCTGCTGACGCCGATGGCGCGGACCTTGCCGCTCTTGACGAGCGGTGCGGCTTCCGAGGTGTTGACGAACAGGTAGTCCAGGCGGCCGCCAAGCAGATCCTGGATGGCGGCGGGGCCGCCGTTATAGGGGATGAACATCACGTCCAGCTTGGCCATGCTCTTGAACAGCTCGCCGCCCATGTGGCCGGTGGTGCCCACGCCCGAGGCGCCGTACGACAGGCGGCCCGGCTCGTTGCGGGCGCGGTCGATCAGGTCCTGCACGCTCTTGATGGGCGATTCAGCCGGCACGATCAGCGCGTTGTAGAGATCGAACATGTGCGCGACCGGCGTCAGGTCCTTGTCCACATCGTACGGCAGGCGCTTGAAGAGCGAACGGTTGACCGCCAGCGTGTTGATGTTGCCGTAGCCGACCGTGTAGCCGTCCGGGGCAGCGCGCTTGATGAGCGCGATGCCGATGTTGCCGGCGGCGCCGGGACGGTTCTCGACGACCATCGTGGCCCCGGTATCGCGTGCCATCTGGGTGGTGATCAAGCGCGACAGCACGTCGGGCGATCCGCCGGCGGCGGACGGGACGACGAAGGTGATGGGCTTGTCGGGATAGCCGGCCGCCGAGGCGGCGCCGATGAAGGCGACGCTGAGCGCCGCCATGGAAAGACTGCGAAGGAGCGTGCTGCGCATGATGGATTTCCCCTGGTTTTGTTTTGTGGAGCGGGCAGATTACACCTGGGCATGCGGCACTGCGTCATCGAAAAATGTCTCAAACCTATAATCCCCCGTTATCGGAAAAGGGGAAAAAAATGGATGCGGATGCGTATGCCGACGAAGTCGGCCCCAGCGCCGGAAGGCCACTGAATCTGCGCCAGATCGAGGTGTTCCGGGCGATCATGATGGCCGGTTCGATCAGCGGGGCGGGGCGCATGCTGCATGTGTCGCAGCCGGCGGTGAGCCGGGTGCTGGCGCTGACGGAAAGCCGCCTGGGCTACCGGCTGTTCGAGCGCGTCAAGAGCCGGTTGTCGCCCACCGCCGAAGCCCGGCGCCTGTATGCGGAGGTCGAGCAGGTGTATGGCGGCATTCAGCGGGTGAATGACCTGGCTGCCAGCCTTGGGCAGTCGGGCGCGGGGATGCTGAAGATCGTGGCCAGCGCCAGTTTCGGGCAGCGCCTGATCCCGATGGCGCTGGAGCGGTTTCGCGGCCACAATGCGGGCGCGCGTGTCGATTACCGCAGCGTGACGTTCGACGAACTGGCGGCGTACTTCCTGTCTGGCCAGGCGGACATCGGCATTTCCATGCAGCCGCCGGATCATCCCAATCTGACGTCCGTGCGGCTGGCGCGCGTACCGGTGGTCTGCGTGCTGCCGCCCGGGCATCCGCTGGCCAGTCATGAGGTGGTGCTGCCGGAAGACTTTTCGTCGGCGGCGTGGATTGGCTATCCGCGCGACACGCCGTTGGGTCGCGCGCTGCAGCCATTTTTTGGCGACGGCCCGCGCTGCGCGGCGGCGGTCGAGGTGCATTCGCCGGTGACCGCCTGTTCGTTCGTGCAACAGGGATTGGGACCGGCGCTGGTCGACGCCTGGTGCGTCACGCCGGACCAGGCCGCCCACATGGCGCTTCGCTCCATCAAGCCGGAGGCCAGCGTGGAAATCTGGGCGACGCATTCCAACCTGAGCGCGCCGCCCTTGCTGGCGCGGCGCTTTCTGGCCGCCGTGAAAAAGATCCTGGAAAGCGAGACGCTGCCCGGCGTTACGCCTGCTTAGGCGAGCCGGGCCGCGGCAGCCGTTACAGGCCTTCGGCCTTCAGCGCGGCCTGCACGCCCGCGTCGGCCTGCATGCGTTCGAAGAACGCCGACAGATTGTTCAGGCCGGACAGGTCGATTTCCTTTGCGTGGGCCCAGCGCAGCACGACGAACAGATACGCGTCGGCAACCGACGGCGCGGCGCCCGCCAGATAGGACTTGCCCGCCAGTTGCGCATCCAGCTGCGCGAACAGCTTGGTCAGAAGCGCGGACGCCGAGGCGGCCAGTTCCTTTTGCGCGCCTTCGTCCTTCAGGTAGCGCTGCGCGCCGAACAGCAGCGAGAAGGTCTTGTGGATGTCGGAGTTGATGAAGCCGACCCAGCGGCGCACCTCGGCGCGCGAGCGCGGGCTGCCGTCGCCCAACAGGGGGAGTTCCGGCGCGTGTTCGGCCAGGTATTCCAGGATGGAGACGTTCTGCGTGAGGGTCCAGTCGCCATCGGTCAGCGCGGGTACGGCGCCCAGCGGATTGATCCGCAGAAACTCCGGTTCCTTGAGCGCTTCACGGCTGAGTTTGTGCGTCTCATACGGCTTGCCGATCCACTCGAGCACGATGTGGGAAGCGAGCGAGCACGCGCCGGGCATGTAGTACAGTTTCATGTGATGGAGTCTCCTGAGAGCAAGAACGGGAGAGCTCCCGTCCGTGGGCGCTATGGTACGCCAACCGGGTGTGCCAATCGCGAGCGGCCCCCGCGTCTCTCTGTCATGCCTTGCGCGCCTGCTTTTCAATCTGTCGCCGCCGGAGATGTCCATGCAGTCACGCACCGCCGCGAGCACGCGCGCAATTCCCCTGATCCTGT
>JAEYVD010000255.1 GCA_023432075.1 Pseudomonadota bacterium
TTCTCGTGATTCACCACCCTGCAGCTCCCTCGAACCCCGCATCCCGCAGCGGGTCGGTTTTGCGCGTGGTCATCGCGCTTTTTGCCGTCATCGTCATCGCTGGTTGCAGCGGGGCGGACAGCAAGTACGACAAGACCACCAACTGGAGCGCAGAACAACTCTACGCGGACGCCAAGGCCGAAATGTCGTCGGGCGGCTGGAAGGAAGCGCGCGAACGCCTGACCGCCATCGAAAGCCGCTACCCCTTCGGCGTCTACGCGCAGCAGGCCCTGCTTGAACTGGCTTACGTCAACTGGAAAGACGGCGAAAACGAACAGGCGCTTGCCGCCATCGACCGCTTCCAGCAGCTGTACCCCAATCACCCCGGCACCGATTACGCGCTCTACCTGAAGGGGCTGATCAACTTCACGCCGGCCAGCGCCTTCATGAGCAACCTCACCGGCCAGGACCCGGCCGAGCGCGACCCCAAGGGCCTGCGCGCGTCCTATGACGCCTTTACCGAGCTGATCAAGCGCTACCCGGAAAGCAAGTACAGCGTCGACGCCGAAAAGCGCGTGGCCTGGCTGGTCAACACCATTGCCATGAACGAAGTCCACGTGGCCCGCTATTACTACGAGCGTGGCGCCTACGTGGCCGCCGCCAACCGCGCGCAGACCGTCATCACCGACTTCGAGGGCGCCCCCGCCACCGAAGAAGCGCTCTACCTGATGGTTCAGTCGTACGACAAACTGAACATGACGGACCTGAAGAACGACGCGCAGCGCGTCTACGACAAGAACTTCCCCAACAGCGAGTTCCGCACGAAGGGCCTGAAGGCCGACAAGAGCTGGTGGAATCCCTTTAACTGATTCCGCTCGCATGGGAAGAGAAAAGCCCTTCAAGATTGAAGGGCTTTTTTTTGCCTGCGCGGCGCGGACGGCGCCGCCTGGAGCCGCGTTCCTTGCGCCGGTCTATTCGTCGTCCGGTCCGCGCTTGCGACGGTAGAACGCCAGCACCTCTTCCAGCTCGCGCGTGCGCGCAAATGGCGGCAGACCGCGCCACAGGCGCTTGCCGTAGGGCTTTTCCACCAGCCGGGCGTCACCCACCATCAGCACGCCCCAATCCGATTCCGTGCGGATCAGCCGGCCCGCGCCCTGCTTGAGCGAAATGGCGGCTTCCGGAAGCTGGTATTCCGCAAATGGGTTGCCGCCCTGCGCGCGGCAGGCGCGCAGACGGGCCTCGATGACGGGGTCGTCGGGCGGCGCGAACGGCAGCTTGTCGATCGCCACCAGGGTCAGCACATCGCCCGGCAGGTCGATGCCTTCCCAGAAGCTGGCGCTGCCCACCAGCACCGGGTGCTTGAGTTTGCAGAAGCGGTCGAGCAGATCGCGGCGCGTGCCCTCGCCCTGCTTGAGCAGCGGCCAGTCATGGCCGGCATCGTCAAAGGCATCGGCCAGCAGATTGGCCACCTTGTCCACGGCGCGCAGCGTCGTACAGAGCACCAGCGTGCCGCCCGGGCTGGCCTCCAGCAACGGCATCAGCGTCTGCACGAAGCGGTCCAGGAACTGCGGCGATTGAGGTTCGGGCATGCCGCGCGGCACGAACAGCAGCGCCTGCTCGGGGTAGTCGAACGGCGACTCCCATTTGCCGGTGCGCGCGGACTCCAGGCCGAGCTGGCTGGTGAAGTGCGTGAACTCGCCGTTCACCGACAGCGTGGCCGAGGTCATGATCCAGGCCTGCCCGGGCTTGCGGAATTTGGAGAAGGCCTGCGCCACCGAGAGCGGCGCCGAATGCAGACGCACGTGATGCAGGCCGTGCTCGACCCAGCGCACGGCCGGACCAGTCCATTGTTCGGCCAGCGCCGCGCCATCGAGCAGGGCCGCGGGGGTGGAAGGACCGTCGCCCAGCGGGCTTTGCACGGGCGCCTGGTCGTCGCGGCCCCAGCCCTCGTCGTCGTGCGCGCCGCTGCTGCGGCCGGGCGTTGCCCAGCGCTTGAGCTTGACCGAGATCTCCGCCCCCATGCGCGCGGCCGCGAGCAGGTCCGGGTGCTTTTCGGCCACCGCGCCCAACGCCTTGGTGGCGCTGTCCACGGCCTCGCGCAGCGACAGCAGCGCGTCGTCGAATTCCTCGGGGTTGGGAATGGCCTCGAACGTGGCCTTGCGGCCCGGCATCTTGTCCAGGGGCGCGCAGACCAACCGCAATTCGCGCGCGGCGGTTTCCAGTTGGCGGCTGACGTCGCTCCATTTGGTGGCTTCGCGCGCATAGGCCAGCCCCGCGACTTCCAGCGCGCGGCCAAAGTCCATGAGCTGGTGCGTGGACACGCTGTTGCCCAGGAAGCGCGTGGCGGTATCGGGCAATTGATGGGCTTCGTCGAAGATGACGGTGTCGGCTTCGGGCAGCAGGTCCGTGACGCCTTCTTCGCGCAGCATCAGGTCGGCCATGAAGAGCGCGTGGTTGACGACGACGACGTCGGCCTCCTGTGCCTGGCGGCGCGCCTTGACGACGAAGCAGTCGCGGATGCGCGGACATTCCTGGCCCAGGCAGTTTTCGCGGGTGGACGTGACGCGTTGCCAGATGTCGGCGTCTTCGGGCACCTGCGCCAGATCGCCGCGATCACCCGTTTTGGAGATGCCCGCAAACACCTGGATCTGGCGCAACTGCTGGATTTCGGAGCGGGATTTGAGCGCGCGCTCGTCGCCCTGCAGGCGCTCCAGGTGGTAATGACATACGTAGTTGCCGCGGCCCTTGAGCAGCGCGGCCGTCACGGGCGCGGCCAGCGCCGCGCGCACGCGCGGCAGGTCGCGCGCAAAGAGCTGATCCTGCAGGGTGCGCGTACCGGTGGAAATGAGCACCTTGCCGCCCTGGATGAAGGCGGGTACAAGATACGCCCAGGTCTTGCCGATGCCGGTGCCGGCTTCGGCCACCAGCGTGGCGCGGTCCTGGATGGCTTGGCCGATGGCCTGCGACAGTTCCACCTGCGATGGACGCGGCTTGTAGCCGGGCAAGGCCGTGGCCAGCGGCCCGTCCTCGTCAAAGAATTCGGATATGTCCAGGTCCAGCATTACAGCAGCCTAGTGTAGGGCCCCAAATGATACCCGCTGCCGCGCCGTTTTCCGGCTTGCGGCCTGCCGCAACGCCGCTGGCAGAGGGACGGATCAGTCCCTTCAGCCACGTTCCGTAACAACGGCTTATGGCACAATCCGCCCCTCGTTTTCCCTTTTTGCCGTCGTATAGAGATGTCTGAAACTTCCACTATCACGCACGTCGCCGCCGGCGTCGACAACGCCCGCATCGTCGCGCAGCTCGCCACCGAGCTGGGCGCCCGCGCCTCTCAAATCGCTGCGGCGGTGGAACTGCTGGATGACGGCGCGACCGTGCCTTTCATCGCCCGCTACCGCAAGGAAGCGACTGGCGGTCTGGACGACACCGTGCTGCGCAACCTGGAAGTCCGCCTGGGCTACCTGCGCGAGCTCGAAGACCGCCGCGGCGCCATCCTGGAATCCATTTCGCAGCAAGGAAAGCTGACGGCCGAACTGCAGCAGGAAATCGCTTCGGCCGACACCAAGCAGCGCCTCGAAGACTTGTACGCGCCGTACAAGCCCAAGCGCCGCACGCGTGCCCAGATCGCCCGCGAAGCCGGCCTGGAACCCCTGGCCGACGCCATCCTGGCCGATCCCGCCTGCGATCCCGCCGCCCTGGCCGCGCAGTACCTGAATCCCGAAGCCTCCATCAACGACGCCAAGGCGGCGCTCGATGGCGCGCGCGACATCCTGGCCGAACGCTACGCGGAAAACGCCGACCTGCTCGCCGACATGCGCGAGCACCTGTGGTCCACCGGCCTCGTGTACTCGAAGATGATCGAAGGCAAGGAAACCGAAGGCGCGAACTTCCGCGACTGGTTCGACTTCAACGAGCCGCTGCGCACCCTGCCCTCGCACCGCATCCTGGCGCTGCTGCGCGGCCGTCAGCAAGGCGTGCTTGAACTGCGCCTTGGCCTGGAAGCCGACCTCGAAGCGCAGACGCCGCATCCGTGCGTGGCCCGCATCGCCAACTTCCTGAAGCTGGGCAACGGCCTCTTCGCGCTGGACGCCACGCCGCGCGCGCGCTGGCTGGGTGAGGTGTGCCGCTGGACCTGGCGCGTGAAGCTGCTGACGGCGTTCGAAAGCGAACTGATCGGCCGCCTGCGCGAAAGCGGCGAGACCGAGGCGATCCGCGTGTTCGCCGCCAACCTGAAAGACCTGCTGCTGGCCGCCCCCGCCGGTCCCAAGGCCGTGCTGGGCCTGGATCCCGGCATCCGCACCGGCTGCAAGGTGGCGGTCATCGACCAGACCGGCAAGGTCGTCGACACCACCACCGTGTACCCATTCGAACCGCGCCGCGACCGTGACGGCACGATCAACACGCTGGCCGCGCTGGTGGCGCGCCACAAGGTGGACCTGATCGCCATCGGCAACGGCACGGCTTCGCGCGAAAGCGAAAAGCTCGTGGGCGACATGATGGAGCGTTTCCCCGACCTGAAGGTCACCCGCGTCGTCGT
>JAEYVD010000297.1 GCA_023432075.1 Pseudomonadota bacterium
ACGTTTCCGAATGGATGTTCGTTGCGCCGCCCGCCAAAACGGAACGCGAGCGCCGGGGCGAGGCCTCGGATCCCTTCGCCGGGGCGCGCCGAGGACCCGCCGGGTCCGCTTCCGAAGCGGCTTCCGAAGCCGGTTCCGAAGCCGCTTCGGACGCCACGCCCGCCAAGCCCGCCGCCAAATCCGCCGCCAAGTCCGCTGCCAAACCCGCCCGGGGCGCCCGCAAGACGGCGGCCAAGACGGAGGCGGCCCAGACGCAGGGAACGCCCGAGCGTCCGAACGCCTCGGCCCCGGCGCAGTCCGCTCAGCCGGCGCCGTCGCCGACGCCTGCCGCCGACATCGGCGCCGACACTGCCGCCCCTGCCAAGCCGGCGCGCAAAACGGCTCGCAAGACCGCGCCGCGCAAAACCGCGAAGAAGGCCGATTCGGCCTGACCGCGAGGACATGCCCAGACCGCCGCCCGCCATGCTTGGCCGCTATCCCTAATGCAACACGTTCTGGTCAGCGCCTGCCTTCTGGGCAAACCCGTGCGTTACGACGGACGGGGCGTGCCGCATGGCGATGCGGTCCTGACCCGCTGGCTGGCAGAGGGGCGTGTCGTGGCAGTCTGCCCCGAGGTGGCCGGCGGCTTGCCGATCCCCCGGCCCCCGGCGGAAATCGAGCCGGGCCGGGACGCGGCCTCGGTGCTGGCGGGCCACGCTCGTGTCGTTGCGGTGACGGGCGACGACGTGACGGCGCCTTTCGTGCACGGCGCACGCCAGGCGCTGGCGGCGGCGCAGGCGCAAGGCATCCGCATCGCCGTGCTGAAAGAGGGGAGTCCTTCCTGCGGCAGTGGCTATGTCTACGACGGCCATTTTGCCGGCCGCCGCCAGCCCGGTGTGGGCGTCACCGCCGAACTGCTGCGCGACGCAGGCTTGCACGTCTTCAGCGAGCACCAATGGACCGAAGCGCAAGCTTTCCTCGCGACGCTGGAGGCGGGCGGTGCTGGCTGACGCGGGCGACTGGATGGCGCTGGCAGGCGTGGCCGGTTGCGGCTACGTCGCCTGGCGGCTTGTCGCGCGAGCCCGCGGCAGCCGCACGCTCGCCCGCGCCGCCGCGCTACTGAACCTGGCGCTTTCCGCGATCTTCTTCTACGCCTGGTACGCGCAGTATTGGCGATGGGATTTCAACGAGCTCGGCCGCTACTACGACCCGGTTGAGCAGGTGGTCTATACGGACTCGGGATTCGTCTGGGTGCTGCCGGCGGGCGCGTTGCTGGGGGTCGGCCTGCTTTGCGCCTGGCGGGGCTGGCGGCGCTGACGGCTGCCGGGTATTCGGGCGCCGTGTATTCGGACGCCGTGCATGCGGACGCCGTGCATGCGGGCGCCGCGCAGTCGGGCGCCGGGATCAGTACGTGCGGTAACCGCGGCTCTGCATGCAGGAGTCTCGCGCGCGGTTGTAGGAATCGACCATGATCTGGGTCGTCCACGGACTGATATTGGACGGATCGTGGCCGCTCTGATTCATCGCCCAGCGGTTGCATTCGGAGGTTGCGTTGGCCAAGGCGGTATTGGCCGTTGCCGCCGCAGCGTAAACGGCGGCGGGCGCGGCATAGACGACCGGGGGCGTCTGGGGGACCGGCACGGAATAGGCAACCGGCGGCGCCTCATAGACCGGGGCGTTGTACACGGGCGGGGCTTCATAGACCGGGGCGCCATACACCGGCGGCACCTCATACACCGGGGCGCCATACACCGGCGCGGCTTCATACACCGGGCCATACACGGGCGCCGCGTACAGCGGCGGACTCGTGTACCCGACGCCGGACGAATACACTCCTGTCTGCACGTAGGCAGGCTGCGAATTGGCAGCAGCCAGGAGCCCGATCGTCGTCAGTGCAACGGCGCCGCCGATCCACCAGCCGCTCGAGCTGCCGCCACCGCCGTGATGATGATGGCCGCCGCCATATCCGCCGCCGCCCCAATACCCGCCGCGCCCGCCAGCCATCGCCGGCGCGCCCGCAACCGCCAGCGCCAATACCGCCACAGCCACCCGGCCCACAAACCGCTTCATGATCTTGCTCCAAGGCCGTCCGGCACCGGCAGATTGCCATCAGGCCAGACGATAGGCGTACTGTACTGCGCCGCCGTCACGGCGGGATGTCCCGAATCGCTACGGGAATTTCAACTGATTTCAGGCGTGTGACAGTGGGCAGAGGAGGGATGAACCGGCCAGCGGGCGGCCAGTCTGCATCGTCCTCAGTAGCGAAAAGCTGGGATCGGTAGTATTTTTCCGCGATGATCACGGCACTACCCCATTCGGCATCGCAGGACAAGCGTCTTACCAAGGGTGAGCGCACGCGGCAACAGCTGTTGGCCGTCGCCGCGGCGGAGTTCGCCGAGCGAGGATTCCAGCACACCCGCGTCAGCGACATCGTCGCCCGCGCCGGGGTAACCCAGCCCGTGTTCTATCAATATTTCACCAGCAAGCAGGCCGCCTATGACGAGCTGGTTGGCCTGTTTGCCCAACGTCTGCGACAGGCAATCAGCCAGGCCCGCCTGCCCGGCGACCTGCAAGGCGCGGCACTCGTTGCGCGCATCCGGCAAGGCATCGGCACCCTGCTTGCCATCCTGCAGGAAGACCCCAACCTCACCCGCATCGGCTTCTTCCAGGCCGACGCCGCCGAAGCGCTCAAGGACGAACTGGTGGCCCTGATCGCCGACAACGTCCGCTCAGAGCAGCAGGCAGGCCTGTTCCGCCCGGAAATCTCGCCCGAGTGGTTCGGCCAGTCCCTCATGGGCATCATCGAACGCTTCACCCGCCAGCTCCCCGACGCCGCCACGCAGAAAGCGCTGGCCGAGTTCATGACGGATCTGCTGCTGGACGGGATGCGAAGAAGGTGAGCTTTACAGGCCATTGATAGGTCATGGGCCAGACGTTTCGAGGGAAATCGCGTCACGGTTCGATTTTTTCGCTGTTAACGCAAATGTCCTTGGTGCGCGGATCTTCGAAGCCGCACAACCGGTCGATCTCCTCAGGGAACTGCGCGTAAGGGACGTTGTATTGAACTAAGGCCTCCACACTGTCCGGGATGGCGTTGATCAATAGCCAGCCCAACCAAAGTGGGATAGTGATCGGCGCTTTCAACATGCCGTAGGGCTGGGCGAGTCTGCGGCTCAATCCTGCATACCACTCCCGGTACGGTTGGAGGGCTTCCTGTTTGCGCGTCAGCCGAGGAGGCAGCGGCGCGGGTGCGGGCAAGCCTTCGGGGCCGTTGGCCATAAAGGCTTGAAGATAAGCCCAGAGCGCCTTGGCCGACCTGTCACCGACCGCTACCCCAAGGTTTCCACATGCCACACAGATTTCGGTGGGTGGCGTCATGGCTAAATCCACGCCTAATAGGTACAGCGGATGTCTTGACGTATTAATAGTGCCGGAAAATATCGGGATGTAGCCGGCCAGAGCCTCGACGTGAGCCCAGTCGATAACGTGAAGTCGTTTACTCCTGGGAAAGACGTAATACAGCTTCTGCGTACGCCTATTAACTCGAACATAAGCACCACGAGTTCGATGTGCTCCACTCGCGAAATAAATCAGCGTTGTGATAGCGGGCAGTGCCGGTGCAGCCATAATAATCGAAAGATAATTTTCGAAATTCGAATTCTTCTCGTTCAAAATGGCTATCATCAAGATCATCCCTGCGATCGCTACCACCACACCGAGCCCGATATGTCTGGCGGCCCCACTTTGCGTAAAGTTCGCGTACGTTTCGAGTTCGACACATCGTTCATTGATTCGTCTCACCCCGTCCGGCTGAGGGTGCTCTCCCGATGGCTGGTGGTGGTACAGGGGCGTACCGCCGAACCGGAGACTTCTCGGCAAGCGTTTGGTGTCAGCCATTACTTGGTCTCCGGACCGGTTCTAGCAGCGCAGAACTGATCGGGTCAGACAGCCATCCGCCCGACGAGAACTGCAATGGCGTTGGCGCGTGCGGTTGCCGCAACGCTATGTCAGGTTGCGAACCGGGGTCTGGAAAATACAGGTACTCGAGTTCAACCTTGGCGTCTTCATGCATTTGGATTGACCAGCCGCATTCACTCCCTCTGGCGCCCAAGCGAGTGACCAAGCATTCGTGGTCATAGTCGACAGGGGTTGCGCCGGGGGCGTAAGCGATCGGCCCCTCTAACGGAGTGAGCCGGCTCCCGTACAAGGTGAAAGCAATCTTCGTCTGGAATTTTTCTCCCGGGAAGTCCTCAATTCCAGGTAAACGGCAGCTAATGCGAAGGTGCCCCACGGAGGAGCCAAATGACTTGTCCCATTCAGCCGATAAGCGTGGTCGGTAAAGCACACTATGAACCGCGTCCAGTTCCTCTTTATTTGAATAACTTGGGCTGGCGGTGCCCCAGGCGCTATGCTTAAGCCATAATTCGACGGGCCCATGCGTTGTCATGTGTATTCCAACCGACAACGCCAAGCTACCAACAAATGCTCCAGCGGCGACAATTGCCCATCCCCACGGCGTAAGCCCAAGAACCAAGATAGGTGCACCAGTAGCAATGGAGGCGGCGGTGGCCACACCCCCTGCTCCCATTGCAAGTGCCAGCGTTCCCCCCGCGAAGGCTGACCAGACTAAAAATTTCCCTTGTTCCAGGTTGCTATCGTCGAATTCTACGAACGCTCTGACTAAATCTGCTATGGCCGCAATACCTGCTCCTGCGGCGCCGAAGACTGCGACTCCGACCTTCGCAGAAATAATCCTTGCAGTGTTCGCCAAAAGAATGTTTCCGCGCTTTTCAAAAATAATTATCGAAACGGCATGGCGGCTCTCGATTCCAGCCCCGATCAGAGTATATAAAGCACCGAGAAGCGATAAGGCCTCCGCAGTCATTGAATTAGACGAATTCAGCGACTTCAAGGAATCCGTCATTCCTTTGATTGCAAGCACCCCACCGAGCCCGGTAAATAGATGTCCACCGGGACCATGAAAACGATTCAGCATATTAATGAATGGATTTCCTTCCATCTGAACCACCCTGGGCGGCGGCAGTGTTGACCCGCTCGCCATCGCTACGTCGATCTCGACGTGCGTGGTTTCGCCAACCTTCACCCAGTCATAGACTGATGTCCTCTCACCCGGGTCCGCATGATTGTTCTTAGGGGTTGGCATCTTCCACCCACGCAACCCATCTTCGCCAAGCGCTTGATAACCTTGGAGCTCAAAAGCGGCTCGCCGCAAATCCCCCAAGCCGATGTCATAGCGGACAATGGTGAAGCCGGCTCTGACCTCCATTACGTGCCGCAGACGCGGCATCAGTACATCTGCCACTTTGGGTTTCGGCACCGCCTGCAGCAGCCCGATCAGCGCGTTGGAGGCTGCTGTTAGCTTGTGCTCTTCCAGCAATTTGTCCAAGACGCTGAAAAGATTCTTGGCAAGCTCGCCGGAACTGGCCTTCAGACGGGCAAGAAGCAGTTCGCTTCCATTGGCGAGTGCGAGCCAAAAGGGACTTTTCTCGACCGGAAGATTGATCAGGTCGTTCAGGACGTGTATTCCATCCTTAGCGTGCACCAAACCGCCAATGCATTGCAGAAGGGCATTCTCATAGTCATGCGCGTTGTGGATCACGCTGCGGTCAAAGCAATACAGCGCCTTGCCCAATAGCCGCGATGAATCGATCAAGCGAACCCACGCGAGTGAATCCCTTACCGCAGCTGCAATAGTTCGGTCAAACGCTTCGATCTCCTTGGCGTAGGCGCTGGGAAATAACATTGCGCCAGCGTAGTTCGCCAAGTTTTGTTGCTTCGCAATCGTGTGAGCCAGGCCCGGATTTTTGCCCGCCTGCTTCTTCATTCCCTCGAAGTAATTGCGAATGAGCGTTGCGCTCTGCAATTTGTGCGCATTGCGCCCGGCATAGTCCGTCTTGCGCGTCACGGCACGGGTAATCAGGTAATGAAGCTCGCTGGCAATCCCGATCGGATCCTGCACCGCAACCACCAGGGGCGTGAAGTCCTTGCGTGGCAGCAGCGCGAGGTACATGTTGGCCAGAATGTTGTGGTGGTTTGGCGCCTTTTCCGAGAACTGGATTTCGCTCCAGTCGAACAGCTTGGGCGCGCCATGTCCGGATGGGGAGACGAGTTCCGGTGCGGCCTGGCCCAGCAGCGTCGCGTCGAAGATGTGTTCTTGATACGCGTTGCCCGCAGGCCTGCACTGCGTGCTCAAGGCATCGCGAAGGCCGCCGTCATTGGTCTCGATGGCCCACAACGTGCGGTGCGACAGCAGCGTGTCGCTTACCAGGATGTGTACGGTTTCGGCAGTCTTTGCGTCCGGCGCGAAGAGATAGGTCTGAGCACCCACCGTATCGGGCCGGCCGAGCCGGCCCGGCGTGGCATCGTCGTCGTCCGCATCACTCCACCAGATACGGGCGAAGCGGACGTCTTCGGTGACTTGGTAATGCTGCGTCCACATACGCCCATGCTCGAAGTAGAAGAGGTAGACGTAAGTGCCCGGACGCAAAGTGCGCAATCCGTACGCTTTGCCGGCCGTGAGCGTGGGATAGCCCTCAACGTTAAGGCGGGGAAACACCTCCCTGTCCCAGGCGTAATCAGCAATGCCATAGCGCAGCGGATACAGGGGCACACCGCGTTCGCAGGGCGGTGGGGAGATGGCCTTGCCCAGGCGTTTTTCATTCGGGCGAATGGCGCCCAGTGCCTTTTTGTAGTTCACCGCTTTGACGTTCACCTTATAAGGCTCCTTTACCGCACCGCAAGTGTCGAGAGCCGTGCTTCCGCGTCCGCCAACCGCTGCTTTCCCGGGATGTGCCGGCTGGTCAGAATTTCGCGAAGCGCGTTGTCTTTGACGAATAACGCTTGCGGGTAGCGAAAGCGCAGATCAACGTAGCGGCGAACGTCGCGTTCCAAGGTGAGTGCGAGTTGATCGGCGGCCTCGTGCATGAAGAGGTCGAGGCAACGCCACAGGACCGCTTCATTCTTTGGATCGTCGTAGGCCGGCGTTCGCTGGCGAATGTTGCGCGCGCAGTCGCGCACGAACCACGCGAGGCTGGCCTGGTCGAGTGAGATCTCATCGGCGTTCGTCAAGGCGATAGGCTCTTCCAGCGCAGTTGTGGCTTGCCCTGGGAAGGGAGAGTCCGCAACCAGCCATTCGCCCTGATTCTCGTTGCCCGCATACCAGATGAAGCGTTGGATGGGACCGAACAACCTGGACAGGGAATTCGCAGTCAGGCCTTCACAGGACTCTTCGAGCCCCCGCGCGCCGTTAAGGCTGAAACGGATCGGAAATCCGTCTGGACCCGTCAGTTGGTGCAACTGTTGCAGATGGGCGACCAGAGTGTCGTGATCGTCAGGGGCGAGCAGGATGATCCCGGCTTGCTGGCGGAGCCAATGCTCAAGCGCGTAGGTGAACAAGGCTTCGTCGAGCGGTACGAGCAGGGGGCCGTGGCGATAGCCTGGATTCCGGTATTCCCGAGGCGTGTCGCGCCATACCCACCGGTGCTCGAATCCCTTCTTGATTTGCAGAACGTCGTTTTCGAGGGTGTCGCTGTGGGCGCCGTCCAGGCAAATCCAGGGGCGGATTCCGTGTTCAAGCGTGGCCCAGTCCAGGCATGGCAACGCGTGCACCACCCGACGCTTCCATCTGGACGCTTCGGCCATCAAATCAGTCGCCGCTCCCGCCATGTGAGTTTCACTCGTTGATTGAACGAAAAAGTCGTTCAATCTAAGGCGGGAACGCCCCCTTGGACATATGAATAGTTCGAAACTGCTGAGGAGCGAGTCTGCGTTATCAGAAAGAAAAATCCCCACGCAGCGCAACGCTGCGTGGGGATCGATCTGACCAACTTAGTAAGACCGGCGCAGACGCCGGCCCTTTGCCATAACCGCCAGCGGCATTTCCGCCGCCGTGCGGCCGACCGCTTACACCGTCAGTTCCTTCCAGATCGCCAGCGGCGCTTCGGAATGGTTCAGCGTGTAGAAATGCAGGCCGGGCGCGCCGTTGTCCAGCAGCGTCTGGCACAGCTCGGTCACGACGTCCACGCCGAAGGCGCGGATGGAGGCCTTGTCGTCGCCGAATTCGGCCAGGCGCAGGCGGATCCAGCGCGGGACTTCCGCGCCGCACATCTCGGAGAACCGCAGCAACTGCGTGTGGTTCGTGATGGGCATGATGCCCGGCACGATCGGCACGTCCACGCCCTTGGCGCGGGCCCGGTCGACGAAGTCGAAATAGGCGTCGGCATTGAAGAAGTACTGCGTGATGGCGGCATCGGCGCCCGCCTTCACCTTGGTCACGAAATGATCCAGGTCGGCCGAGGGATTGGCAGCCTGGGGATGCATTTCGGGATACGCGGCCACTTCGATGTGGAACCAGTCGCCCGTTTCCTCGCGGATGAACGACACCAGCTCGTTGGCGTAGCGCAGCTCGCCCGCGTCGCCGCCCATGCCCGACGGCAGGTCGCCGCGCAGGGCCACCACACGCCGCACGCCTTCGCGCTTGTAGGCCTGCAGGATGTCCCGCAGGTCTTGGCGCGAGGCGCCCACGCACGACAGGTGCGGCGCCGCGTCACAACCCAGATTGCGCAGCGTGCGCACGGCGTCGGCCGTGCCGGCGCGGGTGGAGCCGCCCGCGCCGAACGTCACGCTGACGTACTTGGGCTGGATGGCCAGCATCTGCTTGGCCGCGCGCACCAACCGCTCCTGGCCGGCCAGGTCGCGGGGAGGAAAGAATTCCAGACTGAAAGCAGGAGAAATCGATTCGGACATATCAGTATTTTTATGGCTAAGCGCCGCATCCGGCCAGTGTGACAG
>JAEYVD010000311.1 GCA_023432075.1 Pseudomonadota bacterium
GTGTGCAGCGGAATGCGCTTGCCGGCCTCGAGGATGGAGAAGAAGGCGGTGCGGATGCCCGGAATGTCCTGCAGCGCGCGGGCAGTATCCGGGCAGCGCGCAAGATTGCGTTCGGAGCGCAGGCCGTAGCCCATGAAGACGAAGGTCTTCCATTGGTCGTCGGACGTGATCATGCCCACGTCCGGTGAAATCTGATGGAAGGCAGGCAAGGCCTGGCGGTCGGCCAAGAGGCCGGTCAGTTCGGCGCGGATGGCGGGCGCCCGCGCTTCGAGGGCGGCAATCCAGGGGAACAGGCTGTTCTGGAATATGGGTTTGTCGCCCACCAGCGAGGCCTGCGCGATGCGCTGGCGCAGCCAGTCGATGAAACCGAAAAACACCCGGGAGTACAGGCTGGGATGGGTGGCCGGGCGCGCATCGACGGGTTGCACCATAGGTAGACGAAAAGACAGCCGAAGATTCCCTATTTTTGCCTCTGGCGATGCGCGCGCGCAAGCGTGCGATGAGCCCAATGGCCCCAAGCTCACATCGGGGATTGGCTCCGTTTGACCGGGACAAGCTGGTTTAGACTGCCGTGGGCAGCAGCAGCCGCTGCTCCTTTCCGCTACCCATTCCTATTTCGCAAGGAACGACAGGCATGTATGAACAGTTGGCGCTGTATATCGACGGCGAATTCGTCGCCGGCGAGGGCAGGCGCACCCAGGACGTCATCAACCCGGCCACGCTCGAGGTGCTCGGCCAGCTGCCCCACGCCACGCAAGCGGATCTGGATCGTGCGCTAGCCGCCGCCCAGCGCGCCTTCGAATCGTGGAAGAAATCCTCGCCCATGGACCGCTCGGCGATCCTGCGCAAGGTTGCCACGCTGTCGCGGGAGCGCGCCCAGGAGATCGGCCGCAACATGACGCTGGATCAGGGCAAGCCGTTGGCCGAGGCCGTGGGCGAAGTCACCTCCTGCGCCGAGCACGCCGATTGGCACGCCGAGGAATGCCGCCGCATCTACGGCCGCGTCATCCAGCCGCGCAATCCCGACGTCCGTCAGATCGTGGTGCGCGAACCCATCGGCGTCTGCGCCGCATTCACGCCCTGGAACTTCCCGTACAACCAGGCCATCCGCAAGATCGCCGCCGCCATCGGCGCCGGCTGCACGGTCGTGCTCAAGGGTCCCGAGGATTCGCCCAGCGCGGTCATGGCCATTGCGCGCATGTTCCACGACGCCGGGCTGCCCAAGGGCTGCCTGAACATCGTCTGGGGCGACCCCGCCACAATCTCGGACTACCTGATCCGTTCGCCGATCGTGCGCAAGGTGTCGTTCACGGGCTCCGTGCCGGTGGGCAAGCAGCTTGCGGCGCTGGCTGGCGCGCACATGAAGCGCGTCACCATGGAACTGGGCGGCCACTCGCCCGTGCTGGTATTCGACGACGCGGACATTGACCGCGCGGCCGAAATGCTGGCCAAGTTCAAGGTGCGCAACGCCGGCCAGGTCTGCGTGTCGCCCACCCGTTTCTATGTGCAGGACGGCGCGTACGAGCAATTCCTTGCACGGTTCTCGGAAGTGCTCAAGAACATCAAGGTGGGCGACGGCCTGGAAGCCGGCACCGAGATGGGGCCGCTCGCCCATGAGCGCCGCGTGCCTGCCATGAGCGCCTTCATCGACGACGCCAAGAAGCACGGCGCAAAGGTGGTGGTCGGCGGCGGTCCGCTGGACCGCAAGGGTTTCTTCTTTGCGCCTACCGTGGTCACGGACCTGCCCGACAGCGCCATGCTGATGACCGAGGAACCCTTCGGTCCGGTCGCGCCCGTCGTGCGTTTCAGCGATACCGATGAGGTGCTGCGCCGCGCCAACAGCCTGCCGTTCGGCCTGTCTTCGTACGTGTTCACGAATTCGCTGAAGACGGCGACCAAGGTCTCCAATGGCCTGGAAGCCGGCATGGTCAACATCAACCACTTCGGCAGCGCCCTGGCCGAGACGCCCTTCGGCGGGATCAAGGATAGCGGCATCGGCAGCGAAGGCGGCACGGAAACCTTCGAAGGCTATCTGGTCACGAAGTTCATCACGCACGTCTGACCCGGCGATCGCCGCAAGGCAAGGCCCCGCATCTGGCGTGCGGGGCCTTTTTTTTGGTTCATCGCGCAACGCGGACGACGCGGATCCGTTCGGATTCATGACGCTGTCATCGAGGTCAGTGAGCATTGGGCCCGCTTACATCCAGCTGACCCGCGGCGGCGGCCTAGCCAATGCGAGTTCGGCGCCGCACCCAACCTTCCAGGACCCTTTCGCCCGATGACGCTTCGCCCCTCACGCCCCGTCCGCGCCGCAGCCTCGCTGCTGCTCGTCGCCCTGCTAGCTGCTTGTGGCGGCGACAAGGACGACGACAACACGCCCCCGCCCGTCGCCGAGACGCCGCCCCCGGCCGAAACGCCCGCGCAGCCACCCGCCCCCGTGCAGGTCGCGTTCATGCCCGACATCCACTTCCATGACGTCTACGCGGACTTCAAGGATGGCTCGTTCCCGGGCATTCCGAATCCGAAGGCCGGCGACAACGCGACCATCCGCACGATGTACGCGCAATTGACGTCCACGCGCCTGTTCAACGAGAACTACTTTGCGTTCCTGGCCGCGCTGGACGACGCCGCAAAGCGCGGCGTGAAGTACATCGCGCTGCCGGGCGACTTCTCGGACGACGGCCAGCCCGTGCACATGCGCGGCCTGGTCAAGATCATGGATGACTACTCGAGGAAGCACGGCATCCAGTTCTTTGCCGCGCCGGGCAACCACGACCCCAACCGCCCCTTCAACCCGCCGGCCGGCAAGAGCGCCTACCTTGGCCTGGATCCCGCGACGGGCGACATCGGCTTCTCCCAGCCGATCTACAGCCGCGGCGCCAATGTGTGCAACACGGCCTACAGCGGCGACTGGACGCGGATCGGCAACACGTACTGCACCGAGGAAGTGCTGCACATGGGCTATTCGGGTATCACGACCGCGCTAGCGCAGCACGGCTTCATGCCCCAGCCGCAGAACGTGTACTACGAGACGCCTTACAGCACCTACAAGTACGAAGACTACGACTACGCGACCGCGGTGGCGCAAGCCAACTGGATCAACCGCCAGTACGAGATCTGCGCCGAAGGCACCGGCGGCCCGAACAAGCCGCAGAACTACACGCTGTGCAAGATGGTGCCCGACACGTCCTACGTGGTCGAACCCGTCAAGGGCGTATGGCTGGTGGGCCTGGACGCCAACGTCTACGTGCCGACGGGCCCCGGCGCAAACGACTTCACCGGGTCGGGCGACCAGGGCTACAACAAGATGCTGACCCACAAGGCCCACGTCATCACGTGGCTGGCCGACGTGGTCGCGCGCGGCAAGGCGCAGGGCAAGCAGGTCATCGCCTTCAGCCACTTCCCGATGTCCGAGTTCTTCAATGGCGCGTCCGACGACATCGAGGCGCTGCTGGGCGCCAACAAGATGCAGATGATCCGCCGTCCCGCGGAGAACACCACGCGTGCGCTGGCCGAGACCGGCCTGAAGGTGCACGTGGGCGGGCACATGCACTTTAACGACATGGCCTTGCGCAACTACGGCGGCGACCACGCGCTCTTCAACATCCAGGCGCCTTCCATGGCGGCCTATGTGCCCGCGTACAAGCTCATGACGCTGCAAAGCGCCGACGAGATCGAAGTGCAGACCATCCGGCTGGACAAGGTGCCGCGCTTTGATGAACTGTTCGACCTCTACCGCGCCGAGAACGCCTATACCGTGCCGCCGCGCTGGGACGTGTCGATCCTGGACGCCAAGGACTACGGCGACTTCACCTATCGCTACATGAGCGAGCTGGTTCGCCTGCGCCTGCTCAACGACGACTGGCGCTGCGAAATGCGCGAACTGGACAAGAGCCCGCTGACGGGCGCCGACCTGCTGGCGTTGTCGCAATTGCAGACGACGGTGACGCTGAAGGAATTGGCGAACACCGGCAACCAGAACAACCTGACGCCCGCATTCTTCGCATGCCTGTCTGACGGCGGCGGCAGCGGCGCTAGCAATGCAGCCTATGCCGCAGACGCGGCCAACGCTCAGACGCGCGCTCAGGCCCTGGCCCAGGCCAACGGCATGCAGCTGTCGGACTTCGCGCAGTGGACCGCGCTGGAAATGGCGGGCGACTTCGTGCGTCTTGCCAATGCGGGCGACCTGGCATTCACGGACATCCCGGCGCAGCGCGCCAGTCAGTACAAACTGCTGGCTCAGGCGCTGAACCAGACCAACGCCGCCTTGCAGATGGACGGCAACAATGTCAGCAACGCCAACACGCCGGCCGATCTGTTCAAGGCGCGTTTCAAGCCGTTGATGGCGATCATGCTGAAGCTGGCAAACGGCGCGCCATCCGAGCACATCCGCCTGGACCTGACCACCAACAGCATCGTCAACCTGTCCAACCAGCCTTCGCCGTTCTAAGCGGGTTTCATCTGCTCTGAAAGGCCAACGGCCCGCCGATCCAGCGGGCCGTTGTGCGCTGGCGATGCGCGTTCAATCCCGTGCCGCGCGGCCGCCGGCCCGTAGATCGCGCGGCGTCACGCCAAAGCGCTGCTTGAACAGCCGGCTGAAATGCGAAGGATGGGAAAAGCCCACCTGATACGCCAGCTCGGCGATGCCGCGATGACGATGCCGCGCGTCCAGGAGCAGTTCGCGGCACCGGTCCAGCCGCTGCTCGAAGATGAATGACTCCACCGACAGCCCGCCCGCGCGCAGGATGCGATGCAGATAGGCGACGGACACGCCGCAGCCCTGCGCCACCCGAGCAGGCGACAGATCCGGATCCGCGAGGTGCTGGCGGATGTAAGCCAGGACACGCGCGCGATGCGCCACCGTGACGCTGCTGTCGGCCTCCGACACCTGCCCCTGCCCGGGCTGCACCAGAAAGAGCACGATGAGATCGATCAATCGCTCGCCCAGTTCGGCCGCCTCGGTGTCGGACCAGCCTTCCATGCCTTTGAACAGGTGATCCATGTAGCCGGCCAGGAGCGCCCCACGCGGCGATCCGTCGTCGGTGCGCAGCTTGTAGAAGGCGCCGATGCGGGAATCCCGCTGCGACAGCGCGCTACGGGGAAACGAGACGCTCAGGCTTCGATAGCCCGTCGCGCCGTTGGCGGTGGCCTGGTACGGCAGGCTCTGGTTCATCAGGTACACGCAGCCCGGCTCCACTTGGAATTCCCGGCCTTGCTGACGCACCGCCAGCGGACCGGCCAGCGGCAGGCCAAATGTGTAGAACTCCTGGTCCAGCCGCGAGACATTGCCCGCGGTGCGTTCCAGCCGTTGGCCCTGGTAGTGCAGGTCGTTGAATTGCAGGCTGGCGCGGCGCGCGTAACGGACGTGGCCCGCAAACTGACCCGCCTTGCCGCCATGAACCTCGAACGGCCCGAAGGCATCGGCCAGCGCGGCGCGCCACTGATCGCGCCGGTCGGCGCCGGCGCTGGCCGAAATGGCGAATTCCGTATCTGGCATGGCACGTCTCCTGGTGCACGGGCGCGCAA
>JAEYVD010000350.1 GCA_023432075.1 Pseudomonadota bacterium
GCGTGGGGCTGGCGCAGGCCGTGCTGAACGACCCGCCGGTGCTGCTGCTGGACGAAGCCACCAACGGGCTGGATCCCGTGCAGATCGTGGAAGCCCGCGCGATGATCCGGCGCTGCGCCGAAGGCCGCGCGGTGGTGTTCAGCAGCCATTTGATGCAGGAAGTCGAGGCGCTGTGTTCGCGCATCGCGATCCTGCGGCAGGGCCGGCTGGTCCAGGACCAGCCGCTGGGCGAATCGCAGGCAGCGCTGCAAATGCAGCTGACCCTGCCCACTGCCAAGCATGCCGCCTTGCACGCGGCGTTGTGCGCGTGCCCGGGCGTGAAGGCCGTGGACATCACGCTGCTGGATGCCGGCACCAGCAAATGGCGGGTCACGTGGGACCCGCCAGGAGCAACCGCGGCCACTAATCAGATCGCCAGCGCGACTTCCAACGCGACCACCAACGCCGCCGCCTGCGACGCAGTCATGCGCACGGCGCTGTCGCACGCGGAACTGCGCGCCGTGCTGCCCGCGCAGGAAGCGGTCGAGGCCCGCCTGCTGGCGGCGCTGGCGCCCAACGATCCCCCGTTACGGAGACGCGCATGAAGGGTTTCGCGGCCTTGTACCGCAAGGAACTGCGCACCGACTTCGGCTCGCCCGTGGCGCTGGCCGTGGTGGCGGTGTTCTGGGCCCTGTCGGGCTATCTGTTCAGCTTCAACCTGTTTTTTGTCAGCACCGGGCAGATGGTGACGGCGTTTCACAACATGACCATCCTGCTGATGCTGGTGATGCCGCTGGTCAGCATGCGCGCCTTCGCGGAAGAGGCGCGGCAGGGCACGCTGGAATTGCTGCTGACGCTGCCGCTGTCGGACTTCACGCTGGTCGCGGCCAAGTATGCGGCGGGGCTGACCATGCTGGCGCTGATGCTGGCGGGCACCATGTCGGCGGTGTTGCCGCTGGCCTGGTACGGCGAGCCCGACTACGGCCCCATCGTGGGCGGCTACATCGGCGTGTTCCTGTATGGTGCGCTGTTCCTGGCGATCGGCATTGCCGTGTCCAGCGCCTGCTCGAACCAGATCGTGGCCGCCAGCGCCACGTGGGGCATCCTGGTGCTGTTGTGGTTCATCGACTATCCCGCCGCGCTGGACGCGTTTCCGGCGCTGTCGCCGTTCTTTCAGGCGTTGTCGCTGTCGGCTCAGCATGTGGACTTCATCCGGGGCGTGCTGCCCGGACCGGCCACGGTGACCCTGGCTAGCGTCACCGTGCTGGCCTTGATGGTGGCCTCGGTCAACCTGAAACGCTGGAGGCTGCGATGAGCCCCGCCCTGCGCCGCGCCGGGCGGCGGTTGTCGCTGTGGTTGCCGGTGCTGGCCGTGGCCGCGCTGCTGCTGGCGCTGAACCTGTGGGCGTCGCGCAATCTGGGACGCATCGACCTGACCGCGCAGCGGGTCTACAGCCTGGCCCCGGAAAGCCTGGAGGTCGCGCGCCAGATCCGCCAGCCCGTCGAGGTGACGTGGTTCTACGACCTGCGCAACAAGAGCATGGTCGACGCGTTGGAACTCCTGCGGCAGTACGAGCGCCAGAATCCGCTGATCCGCGTGCGCGGCGTGGACCCCGCGCTGCGGCCCGCCGAGGCGCGCGCCGCGGGCATCCAGTTCGCGGGCAGTGCGGTGCTGGCCTCGGGCGCGCGGCGCACCACGATCAACGGCGGCACCGAAACCGACTTCACCAATGCGCTCATCCGCATCAGCCAGAACGGGGCGCAGACGGTCTGCTTCACGCAGGGCCATCGCGAGGCGACGCTCGACAGCCTGACGTCGCTGGACGACCTGGAAGATCACAGCAGCGACGAAAACCTGGTGGCGCGCGTCGAGGTGCACGAACAGCACGGCATGGCGATGGCGCGCAACGCCTTGCAGACGCTGGGATTTTCCACGCGCGCGGTGGGTGCGGGCAGCCTGGCGCAGGCCTTGCCGGGCTGCGCCGTGCTGGTGGCGGCCGGCCCTCGCACGCCGTTCGGCGACGACGATGCGCAAGCGCTGCGCCACTGGACCGGCGCAGGCGGCAAGACGCTGTTGCTGCTGGAACCCGACACGCGGCATGGGTTGGACGGCCTGCTGGCGGACTTCGGCATCGCGCTCGCGCCGGGCGCGCTGGCCGATCCGGGCAGCCACTATCGCAACGATCCCGGCAGTCCCGCGGTCAGCGACTACACGCGCCACAAGATGACGCGCGGCCTGCCGCTCAGCTTCTTTCCCGGCGCGGCGGGACTTGAGCCGGCGGGAGACACCTTGCCGCCCGGCGTGGTGGTGACGCCGTTGGCGCAGACGTCAGCCGCCGCGCATCCCCCGGGGCAGCCTCCCTCGCGCTACACGCTGATGGCGCTGGCCACGCGCAATGCGCAGGCCGCCAGCGCGGAAGGCGCGGCCCATCCCACGCTGCTGGTGGCGGGCGACAGTGACTTCGCCATCAACCGGCATTTCGCCACGCTGGGCAATGGCGCGCTGTTCACCAACGCCGTCACATTGCTGGCGGGCGAAGACGCGCTGCTGACGATCCGGCCCCGGCACTACGAGAACCGCCGCGTGGAACTGACCAATCGCCAGATGCGGGTCGTGTTCTGGACCAGCACGGTGGCCCTGCCGCTGCTTGCGCTGCTGACGGGACTGCTGCTGTGGTGGAGGCGGCGTTGAAGGCCCGGCGCCTGCTGTGGCCCGGGCTGCTCACGGCCGGCATCGCCCTGTCGGCGTGGCAATGGCAAGAGGCCGAGCATGCCCCGGCGCAGCATCACGGCCATACCCATCTGCATGACGACAGCGGCAAGCCCGCCAGGCTCTACGCATGGGAGGCCGAGAAGGCCGCGCGGGTCACATTGGACGGTCCGGGAGGATCGGTCCGCCTGACAAGGCAGGCGCAGGGCTGGGTCGCATTCCCGGAGGGCACGGCGGCGGGCTTTGATGCGGCGGGCTTTGTGGCGCTGTTCTCGCAGGCGCGCAGCGACCGCACGCTCACGCCCGAGGACGGCGAAACCTATGGACTGGCGCCGCCGCAGTTGCGCATCGCCATAAGCGATGCCGCGGGCGCGACGCTTGCCCGGTTGGACGTCGGCGCGCTTGCGCCGGATGGACTAGGCCGTTATGTACGCCTGCCGGACGAGGCGCAGATCCGGATTATCCCGGACTATCAAACGCGGGCGCCGCTGGCGGCGTTGGGGCAATAGGCACCCACTCCATCGCTTGTTAAACCCGCCTTGCACAAAGATAAATAGCAGGCCGATTCACCCCTACCTATACTTCGCACACATACACAGGCGGACGCGCCCACGCCGTAGCGGGGCGGGCCTCCAGCCTGCAATAAAAGGGCCTTCCGGCGGCTGGCGCTGTGCGCCAATCAGCACGGAAAGGTTGATAACGAGACAAGGGCGCGCCGGGCGCGCCCGGGCGCAAGCCCGCACGCCGCGCGTGGCATGTTGAAATCGCCGCCGCCGTGCTCAGCGTATTGGGAGAAGACGCTTGACCTTGGATCTATTGCCGCTCGCCTTGGTGGATGGCGTGGCATACGCCAGTCTGCTGTTCCTGGTATCGATGGGGTTAACCCTGGTGTTCGGGGTGATGGGCATCCTGAACGTCGCGCACGGCGCGTTCTACGCCTTTGGCGGCTATGCCGCGGCCAGCCTCGTCATGTTCCTGGCGCCCAAGACCGACTCGCCCATCCTTCTGTTCGCGGCCTTGTTCGTGGCCGCCATCGCCATCGGGCTACTGCTGGGCAGCATCATGGAATTCGTCCTGATCCGCCGCGCGCAGAACTACGACCCCATCCTCAAGCTGCTGCTCACTTTCGGCGCCTTCCTGATGCTGGAAGACATCCAGCGCATGCTGTGGGGCGCGCAGCCCTATAGCGCCAGCGAAGTCGTCAACCGCCTGGGCAACATCGAGATCGGCGACATCACCTATACCACCTACCAGCTTGTGGTCGTGCCCGCCACGGCGCTGCTGGCCTACGTGTGCCTGGAATTCTTCCTGCGTCACACCAAGCTGGGCAAGCAGACGGTGGCCACCACGCACAACCGCGAAGTCGCCACGTCGCTCGGCATCAACGCCAAGAAGATCGGCTACGTCACCTTCGTGATCGCGACCATCCTGGGCGCGCTGGGCGGCGCGCTGGCCTCGCCCACCACCTCGCTGGTGCCGGGGGCGGGCACGGACATGACGGTGCTGTCCTTTGCCGTGGTCGCCACCGCGGGCCTCGGCCAGATCACCGGCGCGCTGATCGCCGCGCTGCTCATCGGCATCATCCGCGCCATCGCCGTGTACGCCGCGCCGGAGCTGGAAGTCGCCGTGCCTTACATCATCATGGTGCTGGTGCTGATCATCCGTCCGCACGGCCTGTTCACCGTCGCCCAAGCGAGGACGATCTGATGAAAGTCCCTGTCCTGAGCGTGCTGGCCGCGCTGTTCACGCTGTTTCTTGGCTACACCTATTCCTGGACCATCACGCCCATCGTCATCGGCCTGACCTACGCCATCGCGGCGCTGGGCGTGTCGGTGATGGCGCGTGCCGGCCAAATCTCGTTTGGCCACGCCATGTTTGCCTGCATCTCGGCGTACACCGTGGCGTTCCTGGCCAAAGCCATGCCCGGCCTGGATGCGCTGGTCCTGATCCTGGCTGGCGTCGTCGCAAGCTTTGTCGCCGCCGTGGTCATTGGCCTGTTCGTCGTGCGTTACCGCGGCATCTTCTTCGGTATGTTGAACCTGGCGCTCAGCATGGTGCTGTTCGCGCTCCTGGGCAAGCTCTACACGCTGACCGGCGGCTCGGACGGCATGCGCATCGTGCGCCCGACCATGGCCGGCATCGTGATGGAGCGCGAATCCTTCGAACGCGCGTTGCTGGTGCTGACGCTGGTCCTGTCGCTGGTGCTGGCCTGGTGGGTGCAGCGCTACTTCCGCTCGGGCAGCGGCCAGGCGCTGTCTGCCATCAAGACCAACGAAACCCGCATCGAATACCTGGGCTTTTCCGCCTACTTCATCATGTGGAAGGGCTACCTGCTGTCGGCCGTGGTGGTGGGCTTTTCGGGCGCGATCCTGGCGCTGATGCAGGGGCTGGTCACGCCGGAAATCGGCTCGTGGCTGCGTTCCGGCGAATTCGTCTTCATCACCATCCTGGGCGGCGCGGGCCATGCCGCCGGCGCGTTCCTGGGCGCGGTGGGCTTCGAATCCGTCAAGCTCGTGTCCGCCGCCTACTTCCCCGGCCTGTGGCAATTCCTGCTGGGCCTGACGCTGATCCTGGTCATCTTCATGTTTCCCACTGGCTTCGTCGGCCAGATCACCAAGCGCATCCGGTCGCGGGAACGCGCCCAGCGCCGCGCCCAGGCGCCCCTGCAGGCCGCGGCAAGGAACTGACGATGAAACCGCTCATTCAGACCACCGACCTCTATCTGGCCTTCGGCGGGGTGGTGGCCGCCGACAACATCAACTTCGAACTGCACGAAGGCGAACGGCTGGCCGTGATCGGCCAGAACGGCGCGGGCAAGACGACCTTCATCAACATCTGCACCGGCTACCTCACGCCATCCAAGGGCAAGGTCTATTTCGACGGCAAGGACGTCACCGCGATGGCGCCGCGCAAAATCGTGCGGCTGGGCATGGGACGCTCGTTCCAGCTTCCGCAGCTATTTACCGAACACACCGTGCGCCAGTGCGTGCAGATCGCCGCCGCGCGCCGCAACAAGGAACTGAGCTGGTTCCGGTCGCTGGAAAGCACCATCGACGCACGCGAGGTGGACGCGACGCTGGACCTGGTGGGCCTTTTGCCCGATGCCGACGAAGCCTGCATCGAGCTGCCCGAAGGCAAGCGCAAGCTGCTGGACGTGGCGATGGCGCTGGCGCTGCAGCCCAAGTTGCTGATCATGGATGAACCCACCAGCGGCGTTGCATCGGAAGACAAGTTCGCGCTGATGGAAACCGTGATGCACGCGCTGGACGAGCGCCGCGTCACCAGCTGGTTCGTCGAGCACGACGTGGACATCGTGTCGCGCTACGCCACCCGCGTGGCGGCCTGGATCGCGGGCAAGGTGGCCGCGGATGGCTCGCCCGAGGACGTCTTGAACAATCCGCAGATCAGAAGCGAAGTGCTGGGGGCCTGAACCATGTTGAACCTATCGGCCATCAACGTCGACCTGGCGGGTAATCGCATCCTGCGCGACGTCAGCGCCAACTTTGAAGCGTCCCGCACCATCGGCATCGTGGGCCGCAACGGCGCGGGCAAGACCACGCTCCTGCGCACCATCATGGGCCTGACGCGTATTCGTTCCGGCAAGATCGCGTTCGACGGCACCGACCTGACGTCCCTGCCCGGGCACAAGCGCGCCGCCATGAAGGTGGGCTACGCGCCCGAGGACCGCGTCATCTTCCCGACCATGACGGTCGAGGAAAACCTGCATCTGCCGTGCGAGGTGCAGGGCCAGTCCAAGGCCGAGATCCAGGCCCGCATGGACACGGTGCTGAAGGTGGTGCCGCAGCTGGAACCGATGCTCAAACGCTCGGGCTCCGCGCTGTCGGGCGGGCAGGGAAAGATGGTGGCGCTGGCGCGCGCCGTCATGGTAGGCACCCGGCTCTTGATGCTGGACGAGCCCTTTCAGGGGCTCGCGCCCAAGCTGGCGCGCGATTACACCGAGGCGCTGGGCCGCCTGAAGGAAATGCAGCCCGACCTGTGCGTGGTCATCACCGAATCCAACGTGAAGCTGCTGGGCGACATTCCGGACCAGATATGGACGATCGAGCGCGGCTCGATCACGCTGAACTGATACCCAACGGAGAATTTTCCATGACGCAGATGATTATCGGCGGCCGCCAGGTCGATGCCCAGGACGGGCGCACGATCGAGGTCGTTTCCCCCGTAGACGGCGAGGTCTTCACCACCATCCCGCGCGGTCAGCAGGCCGACGTGAACGCGGCAGTGCAGGCCGCGCGCGATGCGCTGGAAGGCGCGTGGGGCGACATGACCGCGCTGGAGCGCGGCCGCCTGCTGATGCGCCTGGGCGAAAGCGTGCTGGCGCACCACGAAGAGCTGGCGCAGCTGGAATCGCGCGACACCGGCAAGCCCATGTCCACCGCGCGCGGCGACATCACGGTGCTGGCCCGCTACTTCGAGTTCTACGGCGGCGCGGCCGACAAGGTCCACGGCCAGACCATCCCGTTCCAGAAAGACTATTCGGTGCAGCTCATCCGCGAGCCGCTGGGCGTCACCGCTCACATCATTCCGTGGAACTACCCCGCGCAGATGTTCGGCCGCAGCGTGGCGCCGGCGCTTGCCATGGGCAACGCCGCCGTGGTCAAGCCCGCCGAGGACGCCTGCCTGTCGATCATCCGCGTGGCCGAACTGGCCCTGGAAGTCGGCTTTCCGCCGGGCGCGCTGAACATCGTGACGGGCCTGGGCGAAGAAGCCGGCGCCGCGCTGTCGCGCCATCCCGGCATCAATTTCATCACCTTCACCGGCTCCAACGAAGTCGGCGTGCTGGTCCAGCAGGCGGCCGCCCTCAATGCGGTCAAGTGCGTGCTGGAACTGGGCGGCAAGTCGGCGCACATCGTGTTTGACGACGCCAACTACAAGCTCGCCATTCCGGCCATCGTCAAGGGCATCGTCCACAACACCGGCCAGACTTGCACGGCGGGCAGCCGCCTGCTGGTGCAGAAGGGCATTTACGCGGACTTCATGAAGGCGCTGGGCGAGGAATTTTCCAAGGTGCGCGCCGGCACGCCGGACATGGACCTGACCTGCGGACCGGTCGTCAACAAGGCGCAATACGACCGCGTCAACCGCTATATCGCCAAGGGGTTGTCCGACGGCCTGAAAGTGGCGGCGGAGGGCGGCATCGCGGACGGCGTGCCCAAGGGCGGCTTCTTCGTCAAACCCACGCTCTTTGCCGCTGCCAATCACGACAGCGACCTGCTCACGCAAGAGATCTTCGGGCCCGTGCTGGTTGCGCTGCCCTTCGCGGACGAGGCCGAGGCCATCCGCCTGGCCAACGCCACGGACTACGGCCTGTTGGGCGCGGTCTGGACCGAGAACGGCGGGCGCCAACAGCGCGTGGCGCGCGGCATCAAGTGCGGCCAGGTCTATATCAACGGGTTTGGTGCGGGCGGCGGCGTGGAGCTGCCCTTCGGCGGCGTGAAGAAAAGCGGTCATGGCCGCGAGAAAGGCTTCATCGCGCTGGAAGAAATGAGCACGACCAAGACCCTGATTCAGTTCTATGGCGAGTGATCGCCGCGCATCATACGGAGACAGAAAATGAGCCAGTTGCAAGGCAAGGTTGCCATCGTCACGGGCGGGGGCAACGGTTTTGGCGAGGGCATCGTCAAGCTGTACGCCAAGGAAGGCGCCAAGGTCGTGATCGCCGACATCAATAAAGAGGCCGCCGACCGCGTGGCTGCTGAAATTGGCGATGCCGCGCTGGCCGTGAAGGCCGACGTGTCCAGCCGCGCCGACATCGACAACGTGGTGCGCGCCGCGCTCGACAAATTCGGTACTGTGGACATCGTGGTCAACAACGCCGCCATCACCCACAAGAACCAGCCGATGCTGGACGTGGACGAAGCCACCTTCGATCGCATGTTCGACATCAACGTCAAGTCGATCTACCACATGGCGCAGGCCGTCGTGCCCGTCATGCGCAAGCAAAGGCGCGGCGTGATCCTGAATATCGGATCGACGGCCGGCATCCGTCCGCGCCCCGGACTCAGCTGGTACAACGCGTCCAAAGGCGCGGTCAACGTGCTGTCCAAGTCGATGGCCGTGGAGCTGGGCGGCGAAGGCATCCGCGTCAACGCCATCTGCCCGGTCATGGGCGTGACCGGCATGTTCGAACTCTTCATGGGCCTGCCCGACACGCCGGAGAACCGCGCCAAGTTCGTGTCGACCATTCCGCTCGGCCGCTTCTGCCAGCCGTCCGACGTGGCCGCGGCCGCGCTGTTCCTGGCCAGCGATGCCGCCGAGTTCATCACCGGCGTGGAGTTCCCTGTCGACGGCGGCCGCACGGTGTAGGGTTGGGCGCCGGCTTGCCGGGGGCGCAAGGCCCCGCTCGCGCCGGCATGCCGGATGCCGCGACCGCCCGCGGTCCGGATCACTTCTGTGGATGAAGACGCATGAAAATCAAAGCGGCGTTATTGCGGCAAGTGGGGGTCGAAGGACCGTATGCGCAGTCCCGGCCCCTGACCATCGCGGACATCGAGCTGGACCCGCCGGGCGTTGGCGAGGTGCTGGTCAGAATCCGTGCGGCGGGGCTGTGCCATTCGGACCTGTCCGTCATCAACGGCGACCGGCCGCGCGGCGTGCCGATCGTGCTGGGCCATGAATCGTCGGGCGAAGTCGTCGAGACCGGCCCCGGCGTCACGGACCTGAAGGCCGGCGATCACGTCGCCATGGTGTTCGTGCCCAGCTGCGGCTGCTGCAACCCCTGCATGGAAGGCCGGCCTGCGCTTTGCGAACCGGGCGCCGTGGCCAACACCAAAGGAACGCTGCTGGGCGGCGAGCGCCGGCTGCACATCGGCGACGAGTACATCAATCATCACACCGGCGTGTCCTGCTTTGCGGAATACGCCGTGGTGTCGCGGCGCTCGTGCGTCAAGGTCAACGTCGACCTCAGCCACCGCGAGGCCGCGCTGTTCGGCTGCGCCGTGCTGACCGGCGCCGGGGCCGTCATCAACCGCGCCCGCATCAAGATGGGTGACACGGCCGCGATCGTCGGGCTGGGCGGCGTGGGCCTGAGCGCACTGCTGGCGGCGGTGGCCGCCGGCGCGCGCCGGGTGGTCGCCATCGACCTCAGCGACGAGAAGCTGGCCCTGGCCAAGGAGCTGGGCGCCACGCACCTCGTCAATCCGAAGCAGATCAAGACCGACGACGACCTCATGGATCTGGCCGGCGGCCGCGTGGATTTCGGCTTTGACATGGCCGGCGCCGTGCCGGCCTTCGAAACCGCCTACAAGCTCACGCGCCGCGGCGGGGCGACGGTCACCTCCGGCCTGCCCAATCCCAAGTTCAGCTTTCCGCTGTCGCTGTCGCAGATGGTGGGCGAAGAGCGCGAGATCCGGGGCAGCTACCTGGGCTCGGGCGTGCCCGCCATCGACATCAGCCGCTACATCGACCTGTACAAGGCCGGCCGCCTGCCGGTCGACAGGATGATGGGCCAATCGTTTTCGCTGGACCAGATCAACGAGGGGTTCGATCACCTCGCCACCGGCGGCAGCCTGCGCGACGCCATCGTTTTCTAAGGGCACAGACCCGATCAACAACACTGGAGACAACACCATGAAGACCTCAAGACTGGCGGCCTTGCTGGGCGCCACCCTGCTGTCGGGCCTGGCCACGCTGGCCATCGCGGCCGACAAGCCCAAGGAACTGAACGTCGGCATCTCGACCTTCCTGTCGGGCTCGGCATCCGTGTTCGGCGTGCCGGCGCGCGATGCGGCCGACATCCTGATCGAAGAGATCAACGCGGGCGGCGGCATCGACGGCGTGAAGATCGTGCCCAGCTACATCGACGAAGGCGGCGGCGGCGAAAAGCTCTTGTCCGAATACCGCCGCCTGGCCGAAGGCGGCACGCGCGTGATGCTGTCGGCCATTTCCAGCGGCCACTGCAACATCGTCGCGCCCGTGGCCGAGGACCTGAAGGTGCTGAACGTGCTGTGGGACTGCGGCACCGAGAAGGCGCTGGAAGGCAAAAAGTACAAGTACGTCGTGCGCACGCAGGCCAACGCCACGACTGAGATGGTCGCGCAGGTGCTGTACCTGATGAAGGTCAAGCCCGACTTCAAGACCATCGCCATCGTGAACCAGGACTACGCCTGGGGCCGCGATTCGCGCGACATCTTCCTGGCCGCGCTCAAGAAGTTCAAGCCCGACGTCAAGGTCGTCGCCGAGATGTTCCCCAAGTTCGGCGCCGCCGACTTCTCCACCGAAATCAGCCGCCTGCAGGCGCTGCGCCCGGATGTCATCGTCTCCACCTCGTGGGGCGGCGACCTGGACAACTTCGTGCGCCAGGCCTCGCAACGCAACCTGTTCAAGAACTCCACCTTCGTGCTGTCGCTGGCCGAAAGCTCGCTGGAACGTCTGGGCAATGCTCTGCCCGAAGGCGTCTTGGTCGGCGCGCGCGGCGATCACTACTTCCTGCACCCGGAAACCAAGGACGATCCGAAGCACCAGGCCTTCGTGAAGAAATTCCACGACAAGACCGGCGCCTATCCGATCTACTCGGTCTATCACATGGTGCAAGGCATCTACGGCCTGAAGGCCGGCTACGAAAAGGCCATCAAGGACAACGG
>JAEYVD010000377.1 GCA_023432075.1 Pseudomonadota bacterium
CGGCAGCTCCGGTTCGGGCAAGTCGACTCTGCTGGGACTGCTGGCCGGCCTGGATGTTCCCACTTCGGGCAGCGTACACCTTGCGGGGCAGGACCTGTTTGCCTTGGACGAAGACGGCCGCGCGTGCCTGCGCGCCAATCATGTGGGCTTCGTGTTCCAGTCGTTCCAGCTTCTGCCTAATCTGACCGCGCTGGAAAACGTGATGCTGCCGCTGGAATTGGCGGGCCAGTCCGCGCGCGAGGCCGCGCAGGCCATGCTGGAGCGCGTCGGACTCGGGGCGCGCCTGCACCACTATCCGCGCACGCTGTCGGGTGGGGAGCAGCAACGCGTCTCGCTGGCCCGGGCCTTCGTGGTGCAGCCGGACCTGCTGTTCGCCGACGAACCCACCGGCAGCCTGGACGCCGCCACTGGCGTCACGGTCATCGACCTGATGTTCGACCTGCACCGCGAACACGGCACGACGCTCGTGCTGGTCACGCACGACCCGCAACTTGCGGCGCGCTGCGGGCGGCAACTGGTGCTGGCGGCCGGCCGCATGGTGCCGGCCGATTAAGGCACTAGGCCAGTTCGCGGATCGGCACCACCGGATCGACATCCGCGTCGTAGTCCACGCCGTCGATCTCAAAGCCGAACAGCCGCAGGAAGTCGCGCTTGTAGCCGGCAAAATCGGTCAGCGTATACAGGCTGGCCGTGTCGACCTGATCCCACAGCGCCTGCACCCGCGCCTGCACCTTCGGGTCCAGTTCCTTGTAGTCGGCGCGCAACCGGCCCTCGTCGTCCAGGATGGGGGAAGGGCCGCACAGACTGTCGCGATACAGTCCATACACCTGTTCGATGCAGCCTTCGTGCGTGCCGTCTTCTTTCATGACCTTGAAGAGCAGCGACAGGTACAGCGGCATCATGGGGATCGCCGAACTGGCCTGCGTCACGACGGCCTTGAGCACCGACACGCGAGCATCGCCGCCGCGCGCGGCCAGCTTGGCGCGGATGTCCAGCACGCGCTGGTCCAGGTCTTTCTTGGCCGCGCCGATTGAGCCGTTCCAATAGACGTCGTGCGTGATCTTTTCGCCCAGATAGGTAAAGGCGGTGGTGGTGGCGCCTTCGGCCAGCACACCGGCTTGCAGCAGGGCATCGATCCACATCTGCCAGTCTTCCCCGCCCATCACGGCGACGGTGGCGTCGATCTCGTCTTGCGAGGCAGGCTCCAGCACGCCGTCCTTGATCAGTTCCTTGTCGGTGTCCAGGCCGCGCAAGGTCACGGACTTGCCGATGGGCTTGAGGGTGGACGTGTGGACCTGACCTGTCTTCGGGTGGGTGCGGCGCGGCGCGGCCAGGCTGTATATGACCTGGTCAACCTGGCCCATGTCCGCCTTGATGGCGTCGATGGTGCGCTGCTTGATCTCATCGGAAAAGGCGTCGCCGTTGATGCTCTTGGCGTACAGCCCCTCGGCTTGGGCGAACTTGTGGAACGCGGCGCTGTTGTACCAGCCCGGCGTGCCTGCCTTGCCGGCGTCGCCCGGCCGCTCAAAAAATACGCCCAGCGTCTGCGCGCCACAGGCGAAAGCCGCGCTGATGCGCGCGGCCAGGCCGTATCCCGTCGACGCGCCCAGGACCAGCACGCGCTTCGGTCCCCCGGGCACCGGTCCTTGCGCCTTCACGTAGTCGATCTGTTGCTTCACGTTGGCTTCGCAGCCGGCAGGATGGGTGGTGACGCAGATGAAACCGCGCACGCGGGGCTTGATGATCATGGGAGCCTCTTGTTGGGGATACGCCAGGGGCAGATGCCGGAATGGGCATCAGGCGAAGCGCATTGTACGGGAGCCGGGCGGCCCCCCGCTGGGGGCGTCGCCGCCGTTCAGCGCCGGGCCGTCGTGCCCGCGGCCGCCTGGGCCAGCGCGGCGCCCTGCGCGCGGCTGCGCCGCCATTCGATCATGCCGAAGCCCACGCCGCTAGCGCAGATGATCGCAATGCCCAGCCAGGTCAATGGATCGGGAAAATGCCCCCAGACCAGCCAGCCCACCGACGTGGCGCTGATGATTTGCAGATAGATGAACGGCGCTAGCGTGGAGGCTGGCGCGCGGCGGTAAGCGGCAATCTGGAACAGGTGGCCCACGCAGCCGGTGATGCCGGTCGAAATCAGCACCATCCAGTCGAACGCCGACAAGGCCTGCAGGACGGGCAGGGCGGGGGGCAGGATGAAGGGCAGGGCGAGCGTCAGGCAGATCGTGCCGACGGCGCCGCTCCAGATCAGCGAGGTGAATGGATCGTCGCCGGCCACGCGCCGCGTGGCGATGAATTGCGCGGTAAAGCAACAGGCGGTCAGCAGGCCGAAGATTGTGCCGACCGGATGCAGGCCGCCGCCAGGGCGGATCACGATCAGGACGCCGATGAAGGCGATGCCGGCGGCGACAAAGCGCGACATGCGCGCCGGTTCCTTGAGGATCCAGGGGGCCAGCGACAGTACGAGCAGCGGCGCCAGGAAATTGATTGAAGTGGCTTCGGCCTGGGGGATGTAGCTCAGGGTCGTGAAGAACATGAGCGTGGCCAGGAACATCGAGCCGCCGCGGATAAGCTGTTCGCGCGGCTTGGTGCTGCGCAGCACCCGCACGCCGCGTGCGGGCAGCACCAGCGCCAGGACGAGCACCAGGTGGATGGCGTAGCGGACCCACGACAGCACCAGCAAGGGCACGCCCGCGTTCATGACCCATTTTCCGCTCGCGTCCAGGCACGACAGGGTCCACATCGACAGCACGAGCAGCAGCACGCCGATCATCGGGCCGCGCGCGGTGGACGCGCCGGGGCGCGGGCGACCGTTATCGGCCGGGGACATGGCGGGTACTCCTTTCAGCGTACACAGGGCATGGCGCCTTTTGGGGCGATGAGCGGCTGACATGATACGCTCATCCCGCCGGGGGAAAAGGCCAATGATAGAACTACGCAACGTCGAAACTTTTTTTTGGGTCGCCACACTGGGCAGCTTTCGGGCCGCATCGGACAAGCTCAACACCACGCAGCCCGCCGTCTCGCAGCGCATTGCGTCGCTGGAGGCCGATCTGGGCGTCAAGCTCTTCGAGCGCGACGCGCGCGGGGTCAAGCTGACCGCCAAAGGACACGAACTCTTGTCGCATGCCGAACGCATGCTGCAGGTGAGGCGCGACATGTTCGAGGCGGCGCGCGAGCAGAACGTCATGTCCGGCACCGTGCGCATCGGCGTGGCCGAGACCATCGTGCAGACCTGGCTGCCCGCGCTCATCGAACTGATCCACGCGACCTACCCGGCGCTTGTGCTGGAGATCGAGGTGGACACCACGCACGTGTTGCGTTCGCATCTGATGTCGCGTCAGATCGATCTTGCATTTCTGATGGGGCCGGTGCTGGAGGCGCGTGTCGAGAACCTGCCGCTTTGCACCTATCCGCTGGCCTGGGTGGCCAGCCCGCTGCTGGATCTGGGGCCGGAGCCCTTGACGCTGGCAACGATCGGCAAACTGCCGATCATCACGTATCCGTCCAACAGTTCGCCTTACCGCGTGGTGCGCGACATGCTGACCCGGGCAGGCGTGACCTCGCCGCGCATGTATGGCAGCGCTTCAATGTCCATGGTGGTCCGCATGACGCAGGATGCGATCGGCACCAGCGTCATCGCGCCCGTGTTCCTGGGCAAGGAGCTGGCCCGCGGCGAATTGCGGATTCTGCAGGTGCAGGCCGACCCGCTGCCTGAGCTGAGCTTTACCGCCACATGGGTGCAGGGCCCCGACAGTCATGCCGTGCGCGTCATTGCGCAGATGGCGCAAAAGGTCGCCGCGCAGGCCTGA
>JAEYVD010000480.1 GCA_023432075.1 Pseudomonadota bacterium
TCAGGGCCACCAGCGCGTTGGTCAGCAGCGGGTTGATGGTGGCCAGCGCACCCACGCTGAGGATGTTGCGCATCAGCGTCACGTGCAGCCGGCTGGCCACGAGCCGCGCCGCGTTGCGGCCGCTGGCGCAGTACGCGCCCAGGATGAGCGCGCCCACCGCGTAGTAGGTCACCAGCGCCCAGCCGCCGCCGGCCACGCCCAGCGCGGGGAAGGGACCCCAGCCGAAGATGAGGCACGGCGACAGGGGAATCAGCAGCAGCGCGCCGCCGCAGATGACCGCGCCCGGCACCAGCATGTTGCCGGTGCCCCGGATGGCGCTGGCAAAGGCGTTCATCAGCCACATCAGCACGATGCCGCCAAAGATGACGTTGGAATAGGCCAGCGCCGCATCGAGGGCCGCGCCCTCGGCGCCCAGCGCCCGGTACAGCGCCGGACCGAAGGCCAGCAGCAGCACGCAGAACAGGACCCCCAGCAAGGCGTTGAGCACGACCGCGTGCAGCACGAGCTGATCCGCCTCTTGCTGCCGGCCGCCGCCCAGCGCCCGCGCCACCGCCGCGGATATGCCGCCGCCCATCGCGCCCTGCGACATGTTCTGCATCAGCATCAGGACCGGCACGACGAGCGCCACGCCCGCCAGCACCGGCGTGCCCAGCCGCGCGAGAAACCACGTTTCGATCAGGCCGGTGGAGGACTGCGCCAGCATCATCAGGATGTTGGGCCACGCCAGCCGCGCCAGCGTGGGGGCGATGGGAGCGTGCAGCATGGCCTGCAAGCGCGCATTGGCGGGGCGAGGCGGAACGGTCGCGGTCATGGGACGGGCCGGTGAAAGGAGTCGGCAAAATTTACGTGCATATGCCAATATCTGTCAATAACGCGCTGGACGCGGGGCCTGCCCCGGCGTTAGCGTTATGTCCTTGCCCGCACACTTTCCTTCGCCGCCCGCCATGTCCGACGCCCCGCTCCTCGGCCCCGCCGCTCCCCCGGATCCGCTCATCTGCAACGGCGCGGCGCTGCGCAAGGCGACGCGCCGCGTGTCCCAGCTGTACGACACGGTGCTGGCGCCCTGCGGGCTGAAGGTGTCGCAGCATTCGATCCTGGTGCACATCGCGCGGGCCGGCTCGCCGTCGATGACGGACCTGGCCCGCGCGATGGTGTTGGACCGGTCCGCGCTGGCCCACAATCTCAAGCCCTTGCAGCGCGACGGCTACGTGCGCATGATGCGCGACCCGCTGGACGGCCGCAGCCGCCGGGTCGAATTGACCGAGACCGGCCGCGCCAAGCTGGCCGAGTCGCGCCGCCTGTGGAAAGACGCGCAGAACCGTTTCGAGGCCGCCTACGGCGCCGAGCGCGCCGCGGCCCTGCGCCACGCGCTGGCCGACATTTTTTCCGACGAGTTCGCGCTGGCCTTCAGCCGGGGGTAACCGCCGCCCGGCGTTTTGGCCCATTCAAGCGGGCTATTGCAGCCCGTTCCAGCGCGCCACCGAAGGCTCGGCGGCGGCCCACTTCCATTGGCCGTCCGGGCGCTGGCAGATCGTGCTGGCGTAGGCCGGGGCGGCGCCTTCGACCTCGACCGTGAACAGCACCTCGCGGCAATGCGCCAGCGGCGTCTTGATGTCGCGCACCGCCTGGATGCTGCCGCGCTCGTTGCCCACCGCCAGCGTGCGCTTGACCTGCCATTGCCGGACTTCGCCAATGGGCAGCGCGCCAACCGCGTTGGCCATCACGTTCTGGTGGTCGTTCTTCCACTCGCGCAACACGTACTTCACCGTGGCATCGACCACGGCCTGCACCGATACGCCGATGGCGAAGCCAGCGACGGGATTGGCCGTGGCCGCGCCGCTCAGCGTGCCGACCACCGCGCCCGTGGCCGGACCGATGGATGAACTCTGGCAGCCCGCGAGCGCGAGGCTGGCGGCCAGCGCCAGCATCCCAAGCGCGCGCGTCACTGGAGCGAACCCCAGCGGGCGGTCGCCGGTTCGGCACTGGCCCAGCGCCAGTGTTCGCCGTCGCGGCAGACGGTCGTGACATAGAACTCGCGCTCGGGATCGGCGCCGGGCTTGTCGGCGGGGGTGTCCACCGAGAACACCACTTCCTTGCATTGGAGGTCCCCGCCGCCGATCAGCCGGCTGACGGTGACCTGGCCTCGCGCGTCGTCTTCGATGGGCAGCTTGTGCTTGACGTTCCAGCCGGCAACCTTGCCCACCGCGAGCGGGCCGGCGGCCTTGGCAATGGCATCCTGCTCTTCGCCGCGGGTCTGGCGCTGCGCATAGGCCAGCGCGGCCTTGGCGCCGGCCTGCACGCCCAGGCCGATGCCGGTGGCGACGGTGGCGTTGTCGGTGACTTTATTGGCGATGGCCGTGCCGGCGATACCGGCCGCGGCGCCCGTACCTTCGCCGAGCATCGAGCTGCAGCCGGAAAGCGCGGCCAGCGCGGCGATGCCCACGACGGTAAGCGCGCGGCGGCTCGCAAGGATTGGCGAGATGGTGAACACGCTGCGTGCCCTCCTGCGTGAAACTTGGCGGGCGCAAGTATAGGAGCGCACACGGCCTTGCGGCCGCGGGCTTTACATTTG
>JAEYVD010000556.1 GCA_023432075.1 Pseudomonadota bacterium
CTGTGGAACATGCCCGTCATCATCGAGAACCGCGCGGGCGCGGCCGGCATCATCGCGGCCGAACAGGTCGCGCGCCAGCCGGGCGATGGCAACACGCTTTTGATGGCGCACGTGAACAGCCACGGCATCGCGCCGGGCCTGCAGCCCAAGCTTGCGTATTCGGTGGACAAGGACTTCACGCCGATCGCCCTGGTCGGCAAGACGCCCACCATCCTGATCGGGGGCGCCGGGCAACCGGCCAAGACGCTGCCCGACCTCGTCGCGCTGTGCCGCGCGCAGCCGGGCAAGATCGTGTTCGGCTCAGCAGGCAGCGGATCGGCCCAGCACCTGGCCCTGGAAATCTTCAAGGCACGCGCCGGCATTGACGTGCTGCATGTGCCGTACAAGGGATCGGCGCCGCTGATGAACGATCTGCTTGGCGGCCACGTGCAGTATTGCTTCGAAGGCATGACGACGGCCACGCCGCTGATCCAGTCCGGCAAGGTCATCGCGCTGGCGCAGACGCTGCAAAAGCGCTCCAAGAGCCAGCCCAACGTACCGACGGTCGCGGAGCAGGGCTACCCGGGCTTCGAGGCCAGCATCTGGTTCGGCATGGTCGGTCCGGGCGGCATGCCGGCTGCCATGGTCCAGCGCATGAGCCGCGACATCGACCAGGTGCTGGCGATGCCCGACGTGCAGGAAAAGCTGGCGCAGGTGGGCGCGGAAGACGGCGGCGGGGGCGTGCAGCGTTTTGCCGAATTCATGAAGAGCGAGCAGCAGAAATACGCCAAGACGATCCAGGACGCGAAGATCGTGGCGGAGGGATAAAGCCAGACACCACGTAACTCAGATGGCTGCCGCCTCCGGATCCACCCAGCCCGCCGTCGCCGAGATCGAGCGGGCTTTTTCGCTGAGCAGGCGCGCAGTGGCCGATTCCAGGTCGTCATCCACGGCGCCCACCGGCCCCATCAGCGTGATGGCCGCCTTCATTTCGCCCAGCATGTCGAAGATGGGCGCCGACAGCGATGTGAAGTGCGGCAGCAGCGCGTGGCGGCAGCGGCTGATGTGGTGCTTTTGGACCTCGTCGCGGATGGCCTGCACGTCCGCCATTGTGTAGGCGTTGCCGGCGGTGCCGCCGTGGCTTTCCGGCACGGACGAGGCCATCTCCTGTTCCAGCAGTTCGCGGGTCAGCGCATCCGGCAGATGCGCCAGGAAATTGCGGCCCAGCGCGGATGACAGCAGCGGCATCACCGTGCCCACGCGCAATTCCAGCAGGGGGCGGCTGCGGCTGCCCTCGACGCGGTACACGATCGTCGGCCCCTTGTTGCCCCACACCCCCAAAAACACCGTATGGCCGGTGGCCGCGGCCACCTCGGCCATGATGGGGCGCGCCGTGGTGAAGACGTCGAACTGTTCCAGGGCGGCCAGGCCCAGCCGAAGCGCGTACGGACCGAGCCCATAGTGGCCGGTGTCGGCATGCTGCTGCACCACGCCCACCTTCTGGAAGCTCACCAGGTAGTAATGGACGTTGGGCACCGTCAACGCACAGGCGTCCGCGATTTCCTTGAGCGGCATCGGACGGCCGGTCTTGCGGATGACGTCCAGGATCCGGAACCCCACTTCGATCGACTGGATGCCCCTGCGCGCCGTGGCAGGCGCCTGTTCCGAATTCTTCTCAACCTTGCCGGCGGGCCTTGCCATTGCTGCCTCCACTGTGTGCGTGGCGGCAGTGTAGCAGCGGCCCTTTTACCCCTTTGGACTCGCCCCGCCGGGTTTCCCCTAGCTTTTGCCTGCGGCCTCTTAGCTTTGATAATAGTTAATGCATACAGCAGTATCAATCTAAAACGTCAGGGGAAAGCAAGCATGGAAGCGAATGTCGCAATGCCCGGGATCGACGCCGGGCCGACGTTGAGCCGCAAGGAAGAACGCCAGGTCGTGGTGGCCTCCACACTGGGAACCTTGTTCGAGTGGTACGACTTTTTCATCTACGGGACGCTTGCCGTCTTCATGAGCCAGGTCCTGTTCCCGCAGGACAATCCGACCGTCGCGCTGCTGGCCGCCCTGGGCGCGCTGGCCGTGGGCTTCATCATCCGGCCGCTGGGCGCGGTGATGTTCGGCTACCTGGGCGACAAGCTGGGCCGCAAGTACACCTTCCTGATCACCGTCGTCATGATGGGCGGCGCGACCGTGCTGATCGGCTGCCTGCCCACCTACGAATCGGCGGGCCACCTGTCCTGGATCCTGCTGCTGACGCTGCGGGTCGTGCAGGGCCTGGCCGTGGGCGGGGAATACGGCGGCGCGGTGATCTACGTCGCGGAACACTGCGAGCCGCGGCGCCGGGGCCTCTTGACCGGATGGATCCAGATCACCTCGTCGGCGGGGCTGATCCTGTCGCTGGTCGTGATCCTGTGCGTCCAGGCCTCGATGAGCGCCGAGGACTTCCGCCAGTGGGGATGGCGCCTGCCGTTCATCCTGTCGATCGTGATGCTGGCCATTTCGATCTACGTCCGGGCAAAACTGCACGAATCGCCGGTCTTCACGCGCATGAAGCAGCAGAACCGCCTGTCCAAGAACCCGGTCAAGGAAACGTTCGGCCAATGGCCCAGCCTGCGGCTCGTGCTGCTGGCGCTGATCGGCGTCACGGCGGGGCAGGGCGCCACGTACTTCACCGGCCAGTTCTACGTCATGATCTTCCTGCAGCAGGCCGTGCAGCTTGACCAGACCACCGTCTACACGCTGATCCTGATCGGCTTCATCATCGGCGCGCCGACCTTCGTGCTGTTCGGCTGGCTGTCGGACAAGGTGGGCCGCAAGTGGATCATGATGGC
>JAEYVD010000750.1 GCA_023432075.1 Pseudomonadota bacterium
GCACCGACCGCGAAGTCGTCATCCAGGAAAGCGTCTTCACGCGCATCGGCGCCGAGCGCGTGCTGAAGTTCGCATTCGAGCTGGCGCAAAAGCGCGGCAAGCACCTGACCGCCGCCACCAAGTCCAATGGCATTTCCATTTCGATGCCCTGGTGGGACGAGCGCGTTGCCGACATGGCCGCGAACTATCCCGACGTGCGCTGGGACAAATATCACATCGACATCCTCTGCGCGCACTTCGTGCAGCATCCGGACTGGTTCGATGTGGTGGTGGCATCCAACCTGTTCGGCGATATCCTGTCCGACCTGGGGCCGGCCTGCACGGGCACCATCGGCATCGCGCCGTCGGCGAACCTGAACCCGGAACGGAAGTTCCCCTCGCTCTTTGAACCGGTGCATGGCTCGGCGCCGGACATTTATGGCAAGGGCATCGCCAACCCCATCGGTCAGATCTGGAGCGGGGCATTGATGCTTGATTTCTTGGGGTATCCCGACGCGTCGGCCGCCGTGGTGAAGGCAATCGAAACCGTGCTGGCCGATGGCCCGCGGACGCGGGATATGAAAGGCAACGCTTCAACAGCCGAGGTCGGCGACGCAATCGCTTCGCTGGTCCGGGCCGGTTGAGCGCATTTGCGGGCAAGCCTGTCTGGTTAGTAGATGAACGACTCGATTTTTTCTCCCCCCTCCGATCACGTGGGCGGCGGGCGGGCCGACCGGTTTGTCCGCAAGCTTTTCCGCATGCTGCGCTCTCGCACGCAGCGGCATAATCAGCATCTGTGGCCATTCGTGCGGATCTGGCGGGACAAGGATGGCGCGATCAGCGCCTATCGCGCATTCGGCCGTTCTCTGCGAGTCACCCCTTTGTCGCAGGGCTACGACCCTGCCGACAAAGTCGTCCATCTGATCCTGAGCGGCCCGTCGATATCCGAGATCCCGTATGACCGCATGGATATCGGTGTGGCGATGGGCGTCAATGGCGCCATCGCGCTGTCGCGCAAGTTCGATCTGCAATTCAAGTATTACTGCATCATCGACCAGAACTTCGTGCGGACCCGCATCGACCTGGTGCGCGACATCGTGGGGCGCGACCTGACGTTGTATGTGTTTCCCGAGGTCCTGCGCTACATCATGCAGGGCATTCCGCAGGAGCAGATCCGCTGCCGCATCTGCATCATCGAGCTGATCTCCCGGCGGGCCTACGAGCGTAGCGTTGCGCCGGCGGTGCTCAAGCGCATTGCCGCCGCCTCGCCGGACGTTCAACTGCTGGACGCCAAACAGGGGCTGGGCTACAGCTTCAATGCGGCGTTGGGCGTGTTCGATGCCGATACCGTGGCCTATGCCGCGCTGCAGGTCCTGATGTCCGGTGGAGCGCGCGAAGTCTACGTGCACGGGCTGGACCTGACCGTGCAGGGCGGGTTGCGTTTCTATGACGAGGGCGGCAAGCCGCAGACCAGCCGGCTGACGCGCAATTTCCCGAAATTCATCGAGCCGTCATTCCGCTTTGCATCGCCGCTATGGCGCGCGCGCGGGTTTTCCGTGTTCAACCTGTCTCCGGTCAGCGCGCTGTCGGCCGACATCATCGAACGCAAGGACTGGCAAACGCTGCTCAAGCACTGATCCGCATGTTCCAAATAAACAAGGCGCCCTTAAACAGAGGCGCCTTGTTTATTTCGGGCATGCCGCGGGGATCAGTGCGCGCCCGCCGCCGCTTCCGCCGCGCCGCCGCCGCCCGTCTTGGATGACCGCGGCCGTGCAAACCACACCAGGCCCGTCAGCAGCAGGAAGATGATGGCCGACGCATAGAACACGTCCGTGGCCGACATGGTGAAGGCCTGCGCGTTGATCAGTCCGTCCACCATCGTGAGCGCCTGCTGGTGCGAGACGCCCAGACTGTTCTGCAGGGTGTTCATGGTCTGGTCGAACGCCTGCTGGCCGGGCTTGGCGATCTCGGTCAGCTGCGCGTGGTGCAAGGTGGCGCGGTTTTCCCACAGCGTCGTGGAGATCGACGTGCCGAACGCTCCCGCCGTCAGCCGCAGAAAGTTCGACAGGCCCGACGCGGCCGGAATGCGCCAGGGTTCGATGCTCGAGAGCGTAATCGACGTGAGCGGCACGAAGAACGCCGCCATCGCCGCACCCTGGATGATCGTCGGGATCATCAGCGTGCGCACGTCCGTCTGGGTGTTGAACCCGGACCGCATGAAGCAGACCAGCGCAAAGATCAGGAAGGCGACCGTGACGAGTTGCCGCGGATCGCGCGTGGCCAGCATCTTGCCCACGATGGGTGTCAGCAGGATCGCCAGAAGTCCCACGGGCGCGGTGACCAGACCCGCATAGGTTGCCGTGTAGCCCATATTGCTTTGCAGCCACAGCGGCAGCAGCACGACGTTGCCGAAGAAGACGCCATAAGCCACCGCCAGCGTCAGTGCGCCAACCGTGAAGTTGCGGACCTTGAACAGGCGCAGGTCCACGACGGGGTGCGCGTCGGTCAGCTCCCAGATCAGGAAGAACACAAAGGCCACGAAGGCGATAGCCGCCAGCGCGATGATGGTGGGGCTGGCGAACCAATCCAGCTCCTTGCCCTTGTCCAGCATGATCTGCAGCGCGCCCACCCAGACCACGAGCAGGACGAGCCCCAGCTTGTCGATCGGCAGCTTGCGCGTGACCGATTCGCGGTTGCCGTAGATGCGCCAACTGATCCAGGCGGCCAGCAGGCCCACCGGCACGTTGATGTAGAAGATCCAGGGCCAGGTGTAGTTGTCTGAAATCCAGCCGCCCAGCAGGGGGCCGGCCACCGGCGCCACCAACGTGGTCATGGACCAGACCGCCAGCGCCATGCCCGCCTTGGATTTCGGAAAGCTGGCCAGCATCAGCGTCTGCGACAGCGGGATCATTGGGCCGGCCACCGCGCCCTGCAGCACGCGGAAGGCGATCAGCGCCTCCAGCGAGGGCGAGAAGCCGCACAGCCAGGACGCCAGCACGAAAAGCAGCGTGGAGATGAGGAACAGGCGTACCTGGCCGAAGCGCTGCGTGAGCCAGCCCGTGAGCGGCACCGTGATGGCGTTGGCCACCGCGAACGACGTGATCACCCAGGTGCCCTGGCTAGTGCTTACGCCCAGGTCGCCCGAGATGGTGGGGATGGACACGTTCGCGATGGATGTGTCCAGCACGTTCATGAAGACCGCGGTCGACAGGGCGATGGACCCGATGATGCGGGTCGCGCCTTCCAGAGGCGGATGGGTGCCCGGCGGGCGGGCGGCGTCGGGGGGCGCGCCGGCGCCCGCGGGCTGGGCGGCTGTGCTCATGATGCGATGTTGGCGGCGATGATCTTGCTGATCATCGCATCGACTTCATTGTGGACGGGTTCGAAGGCGCGGGTCGACCAGGCCGGTTCCTTGCGCGCCACTTGCGTGAGCGGGGCGCCGTCGTCCTTGCCCACGTCGACTTCCACGTCCATCGACAAGCCCACGCGAAGCGGATGCTGCTTCAGGTCTTCGGGGTCCAGCGTGATCCGCACGGGGACGCGCTGCACCACCTTGATCCAGTTGCCCGTGGCGTTCTGGGCGGGAAGCAGGGCGAAGGCGCTGCCCGTGCCGGCGTCCAGGCCGGCGACGGTGCCGTGGTAGGTGACCGAGCTGCCGTACAGATCGGCCACCATCTTGACCGGCTGGCCGATGCGCATCTTGCGCAACTGGCCTTCCTTGAAGTTGGCTTCGACCCAGACCTGGTCCAGCGGCACCACGGTCATCAGCGCGGCGCCGGGAGCAACGCGCTGGCCGACCTGCGCGGTGCGGCGCGCGATCACGCCGCCCACGGGGGCGGGGAGCACGGTGCGTGATTGGGCAAGCCACGCGTTGCGCAACTCGGCGGCCGCCTGGCGCACGTCGGGGTGATCCGCCACGGTGGTGCCTTGCGTCAGGGCCTGGTTGGTCGCCAGCTTGGCCTGCGCGGCGGCCAGCGCCGCCTTGGCTTGCGCCACGCCGGACTGGGCGGACTTGAGCGCGACCTCGGCGTGCAGGATTTCCTCGCCGCTGACGCCGCCCGATTTGGCGAGCTGCTGGCGGCGCTTGACGTCGCTTTGGGCGCGGGTCAGCTCGGCCTGGGCGCGCAGGATGTCGGCATTGCGCAGGTCGACGTCGGCCGCCAGCGCATCGTTCTGCACGTAGTAGGTCTGCACCTGGCGAACGGTCTGCGCCAGCTTGGCTTGCGCCTGCTGCAGGGCGACGTCGGTGTCGGCCGGATCGAGGCGGACCAGCGGCTGGCCGGCGGTGACGGTTTCGGTATCGTCGGCTTCGATGGCCACCACGGTGCCGGGCACCTGCGGCGTGATCTGCACCAGATTGCCGTGCACGTAGGCGTCGTCGGTGCTTTCGAAGTGCGCGCCGAACAACGCCCACCAGATGCCATAGGCGATCGCGATGACGATGAAGGCTCCGGTCGCGAGCAGCAGCAGGCGTTTACGGGCGGGATGGGTTGTGGGAGTGGCAGCGTTCATGACGTCTGAATCCGGGATCGTTCAATGAATGGAGTTCGGGGCGGGCTCGGCCTGGGCCGCGTAGCCGCCGCCCAGGGCGGTGGCCAGGTTGGCGTCGAGCTGGTAGGCGCGGATGCGCAGGTCCGTGTCAAGGCGCGCCTGCGTCAGCACGCCGGTCTGGGCGATCAGCACGGAGATGTAGTTGCCCATGCCTGCCTTGTAGCGGTCGACGGCCAGCGCGTAGGCGGCCTCGATGGCCTCGCGCGCCTGGCGTTGCTGGGCTTTTTCCTGATCCAGCAGGCGCAGGCCGTCCAGTGCGTCGGCGACCTGATGCGCGGCGTCCAGCACGGTCTGGTTGTAGTCAGACACCGCCAGGTCCGCGTCGGCACGGCGGCCCGCCAGATTGGCGTTGAGTTCGCCGCCGTGGAAGATGGGCAGCGTGATCGCCGGACCGATGCCGGCCATGCGGGCGTCGGCGCCCAGCAGGTTGCCGGTGCCAATGGCCTGGAAGCCGACGAAGGCGACCAGGTTCACATTGGGGTAGAACTCGGCCTTGGCCACGTCGATGGTATGGCGCGCCGCCTCGGCGCGCCAGCGGGCGGCCGTGACGTCGGGGCGATGCCCCAGCAGGTCGAGCGGAACGCTGGCCGGCACGACGCCTGCCGGCGCGGTCAGCGTCACCTGAACCAGATCCTGTCCGCGCTGCGGGCCGGCGCCGGCCAGCGCGGCGACCTGATTGCGCAACTGGGCGATCGTCGTGTCGGTCTGGGTCAGTTCGACCTTGCCGGAGGCCAGCGACGATTCCGCCTGCTTGACCTCGACCTGGGTGTCCAGGCCGGCGGCGTATCGGCCCTGCGTCAGCGACAGCACCTCGGCGCGCTGCGCGATCACCCGGTTCAGCACGTCGCGCTGCGCGAAGGCGTTCTGCAGGTTCAGGTAGGCGCGCACAGTGGCGCTGGCGAGCAGGTTGCGCGCGGCCTGCGCATCGGCGCTGGCCGCTTCCTGTTGCGATACCGCGGACTGCAGGCGTGAGCGGTTCTTGCCCCAGAAGTCCAGTTCATAGCTGAAATCCAGCGCCAGCCGGTTGTCGCTGACGACCGAGCCGCCCAGCGGCGCGGGGTAGATGTAGTCCTTGGACAGGTGCTCGCGATTGAGCGTGTAGCCTGCGTCGACCCGCGGCAGCAGCGGC
>JAEYVD010000611.1 GCA_023432075.1 Pseudomonadota bacterium
GACGTGGACGCCATCATCCAGGCCGCGCCGGGGCTCGTGGTGATCGACGAGGCCTACCAGCCGTTCGCGGACTACACCTGGATGCCGCGCGTGCTGGAGGCGCCCAACGTGGTCGTCATGCGCACCGTCTCCAAGATCGGCCTGGCCGGGCTGCGCTTCGGCTACCTGGCCGGTGATCCGGCCTGGATCGCCGAGCTGAACAAGGTGCGCCCGCCCTACAACCTGAACGTGCTGACGCAGGCCACCCTGCACGCCGTGTTGCGGCACAAGGCCGTACTGGACGAACAGGCGGCCCGGCTGCGCGCCGACCGCGAGCCGCTGGCCGCGGCGCTGGCGCAATTGCCAGGCGTCAGGGTATTCCCTTCCGCGGCCAATTTCATTCTGGCCCGCTTTTCCGGCAAGCTCGACGGCAACGCCGTGCATCTTGCCCTGAAAACGCGCAAAATATTGATTCGCAACTTCTCCAATGCCCATCCGCTGCTGGCCAACTGCCTGCGCATCTCGGTGGGCGCCCCGGCCGAGAACGCCGCCTTGCTATCCGCCCTGCAAGAGATCTTGAGTGCTTAACATGCGTACCGCAGAAATCACCCGCAACACCAACGAAACCCGCATCCGCGTGGCCATCAACCTGGATGGCACCGGCAAGCAGACGATCGACACGGGCGTGCCCTTCCTGGATCACATGCTGGACCAGATCGCGCGTCACGGCCTGATCGACCTGGACATCAAGGCCGAGGGCGACCTGCACATCGACGCGCATCACACGGTGGAAGACGTGGGCATCACGCTGGGCATGGCCATCGCCAAGGCCGCGGGCACCAAGGCTGGCCTGCGCCGCTACGGTCACGCGTACGTGCCGCTGGACGAAGCGCTGTCGCGCGTCGTGGTGGACTTTTCGGGCCGTCCTGGCCTGGAATATCACATCCCGTTCACGCGCTCGCACATCGGCAGCTTCGACGTGGACCTCACGCGCGAATTCTTCCAGGGCCTGGTCAATCACGCGCTGATCACGATGCACATCGACAACCTGCGCGGCTTCAACTCGCACCATCAGGCGGAAACCGTGTTCAAGGCCTGTGGCCGCGCGCTGCGCATGGCGCTGGAAGTCGACCCGCGCATGGGCGACGTCGTGCCGTCCACCAAGGGCGTGCTGTAAGGTACGCAACCCACAGGCAAGCCATCCCCTTCGCACCGCACCAGGCAGACAGAAGTGACCACTATCGCCATCGTCGACTACGGAATGGGCAATTTCCATTCCGTCGCACGCGCCCTGAAATACGCCGCGCCTGACGCCGACATCCGCATCTGCAACCAGCCCCAGGAAATCGCCGCCGCCGACCGCGTGGTGTTTCCGGGCCAGGGCGCGATGGCGGACTGCATGCGCACCCTGAACGAATCCGGCCTGCGCGACGCCGTCGTGCGCGCCGCCCGCGAGAAACCCCTGCTGGGCGTCTGCGTTGGCGAACAGATGCTGTTCGACGCCAGCGAAGAGGGCGCCACCACCTGCCTGGGCCTGTTCCCGGGCGTCGTGCGCCGCTTTTCCGGCCCCGGCTTTGCCGACCTGATCCCCGCCGACGACGAAGCCTGCGAGGCCGACACGGGCGCGGCAGGCCTGGCGGACACCCGCCCCGAGCGCCTGAAGGTGCCGCACATGGGCTGGAACAAAGTCCGCCACACCCGCTCTCACCCGATCTGGGACGGCATTCCGGACGACTCGCACTTCTATTTCGTCCATAGTTATTACGCCGATCCGGCCGATCCGGGCCTGACGGTTGGTGAAACCGATTATGGCGTCACCTTTACCTGCGCGGTGGCGGCAGCTAACATTTTCGCGGTGCAGTTCCACCCCGAAAAGAGCGCCGAGCACGGTTTGCGCCTGTATCGCAATTTTGTAGACTGGCAGCCGTAGGCCCCGAGCCCCGTGCGCCAGCCCATTCAACCCCACTTTTTTTCTCGCTGCCAACCATGCTGCTGATCCCCGCCATCGATCTCAAAGACGGGCGTTGCGTGCGCCTGCGCCAGGGTGACCTGGACGATGCAACGGTGTTCTCCGAAGACCCCGCCGCCATGGCCACCCGCTGGCTTGACCAGGGCGCCCGCCGCCTGCATCTGGTCGACCTGAACGGCGCCGTCGCCGGCAAGCCCAAGAACGAAGCGCCCATCAAGGCGATCCTGGACGCCGTCGGCGACGACATTCCCGTCCAGATCGGCGGGGGCATCCGCGACCTGGACACCATCGAGCGCTACCTCGACGCCGGCATCTCCTACGTCATCATCGGTACGGCCGCCGTCAAGAATCCGGGCTTCCTGCAGGACGCCTGCGGCGCTTTCCCCGGCCAGATCATCGTCGGCCTGGACGCCCGCGACGGCAAGATCGCCACCGATGGCTGGAGCAAGCTGACCCGCCACGACGTGCTGGATCTGGCCAAGAAGTTCGAAGACTACGGCTGCGAAGCCATCATCTACACCGACATCGGCCGTGACGGCATGCTGTCGGGCGTCAACGTCGAAGCCACGGTCCGCCTGGCCCAGCACGTGCGCATTCCCGTGTACGCCTCGGGCGGCATCGCCGGCATCCAGGACATCGAGGCGCTGTGCGCCGTCGAGGAAGAGGGTGTCGAAGGCGCCATCCTGGGCCGCAGCATCTACGAAGGCACGCTCGACTTCCAGGCCGCGCAGGCGCGCGCCGACGAATTGGCAAAATGACCACATCCAGCAGCACCCCCGGGGCCGGCGCGCAGAACGCGCTGACCCGCCGCATCATTCCCTGCCTTGACGTCACGGCCGGCCGCGTCGTCAAGGGCGTGAACTTCGTCAACCTGCTCGACGCGGGCGACCCCGTCGAGATCGCCCGCCGCTACAACGAGCAGGGCGCCGACGAACTCACGTTCCTGGACATCACCGCCACCAGCGACGGCCGCGACCTGATCCTGCCCATCATCGAGCAGGTGGCCTCGCAGGTCTTCATTCCGCTGACGGTGGGCGGCGGCGTGCGTCAGGTGTCCGACATCCAGCGCCTGCTGAACGCCGGCGCCGACAAGATCAGCATCAACAGCGCCGCGGTGGCCAATCCTGACCTGGTTCGCGCCGCGTCGGACTACCACGGCTCGCAATGCGTGGTCGTGGCCATCGACGCCCGCCGCGTGTCTGCGGCCGGCGAACCGGCACGCTGGGAAGTCTTCACGCACGGCGGCCGCAAGGCCACCGGCCTGGATGCCGTGGCGTGGGCGCGCCGCATGGCCGCCTATGGCGCGGGCGAAATCCTGCTCACCAGCATGGACCGCGACGGCACCAAGTCCGGCTTCGACCTGGAACTGACCCGCACCGTCTCGGACGCGGTACCGGTGCCCGTCATCGCCTCCGGCGGCGTCGGCAACCTGCAGCATCTGGCCGACGGCGTCACCACCGGCCGCGCCAGCGCGGTGCTGGCCGCCAGCATCTTCCATTTTGGCCAGCATACCGTCGGCGAGTGCAAGCGCTTCATGGCCGAACAGGGCATCGCCGTACGATTGGACTGAACATGAGCAACGAACCTGCCTGGATGGCCGACGTCGTCTTCGACGAAAACGGCCTGATCCCCGCCATCGCCCAAGACGCCGAAAACGGCCAGATCATGATGGTCGCCTGGATGAACCGCGAATCGCTGGCCGAAACGGCCGCCACCGGCCGCGCGGTCTATTGGTCGCGCTCGCGCAAGCGTCTGTGGCGCAAGGGCGAAGAATCCGGCCATGTCCAGGAAGTGCATGAACTGCGCCTGGATTGCGACGGCGACGTGGTCCTCCTGAAGGTCCACCAGCAAGGCGGCATCGCCTGCCACACCGGCCGCGCCAGCTGCTTTTTCCGCCGCCTGGAAGGCCAGACCGACCATGCGTCGTGGGTCACGGTGGATCCGGTGCTCAAAGACCCGGAACTCATCTACAAATGACCGATCAGACCCTGACCGCCGCCGACATCCTGGCCCGCATCGCAGATACGCTGGAAACGCGCCGCCCGCAAAACGGTGGCGATCCCCAGGCCTCCTACACAGCCAAGCTGCTGGCCAAGGGCCCCGACGCCTTTTTGAAGAAGATCGGGGAAGAAGCCACGGAATTGGTCATGGCCGCCAAGGATGGCGTGCCCGACCGCATCGTCAGCGAAACCGCCGATTTATGGTTCCACTGCCTGGTGGCGCTGACGCATTTCAACCTGCGGCCCGAAGACGTGCTGGCCGAGCTGGCACGCCGCGAAGGCCTGTCGGGCCTGGTGGAAAAGGCAAGCCGCCCGAAGGACTGACCACGGAAACCAAACCCATGAGCGACAACTGCCTTTTCTGCAAGATCGCCGCCGGCGACATCCCGTCCAAGAAGGTCTACGAGGACGAGGACTTTGTTGCATTTCACGATATCAATCCCGCCGCGCCGGTCCATTTACTGCTGATTCCTCGACGTCATGTCACATCCATGCAGGATATTACGGGCGAGGACGCAGATTGGTTGGGTAGAATGATGTCGTTGGCGCCGCGGCTTGCCGCCGAGAACGGTTGCCGTCCGGGCCCCGATGGCGGATTTCGCATCATGATCAACTCTGGCGTCGAAGGCGGCCAGGAAGTCCCGCATCTGCATTTCCACATCATCGGCGGCTCGCGTCCCTGGAAAGGGCGCGTGGCCCCCACTGCGTAATTCGGAGAATCATCATGGGTAGTTTCAGCATTTGGCATTGGTTGGTCGTCCTGGTCATCGTCGCGCTGATTTTCGGCACCAAGAAGCTGCGCAACATCGGCGGCGATCTGGGCGGCGCGGTCAAGGGTTTCAAGGACGGCATGAAGGAAGCCAACAGCGACAAGCCCGCCGAACCGGTCACGCAGCAGCGCGTTGCCGGCGACACCATCGACGTGCAGGCCAAGGAAAAGTCCAACTCCTGAGCGTCAGCCAGTCTCCCTCCGGGCCAGCCCTGAACGGGCCGGCCCTTATTGCTTCAATTCCCGAGCGGCCGTCGAATGTTTGATGTCAGCCTCACTGAACTGATGGTGATCGGCGTCGTCGCCCTGATCGTCATCGGCCCCGAACGCCTGCCCAAGGTTGCCCGCACCGTCGGTCACCTGCTGGGCCGCGCGCAGCGTTACGTCAATGACGTCAAGTCCGATATCCAGCGCGAAATCGAACTCGACGAACTCCGCAAGTTCAAGACTGAAATGGAAGATGCGGCCCAGGGCGTGCAGCAATCGCTGAACGAGACCGGGGCCTCGCTGCAGGAACCCGTGCAGCAGTTCCGCGCCGAATTGGACGAAGTCGCCCGCGAAGCCAGCGGCAAGGCCACCCCGGGCACCCCGGCAGCACCCGCCGCAACGGCCGCCACGCAAGCACCCGCCGCGGACACGCCCGCCGAGCCCGCTCGCACGATCGCCCCGCCCAGCCAGAACCACAATCTGGACCTGGACCTGCCTGCCGCCGAGCCCCAACCCGCGCCTAGCGCCGACCCGCGCCCGGCCCCCCCCCAACAACCACCCGCCCCGGCGCCCAGCGCGACCGCGGCTGACGTCGCCGCGCCTGCCGCCAAGCCCGTCTCGCCCACCGGAACTTCGTCGTGACCCAGGACGCAACCCAAGAAGAAGGCCAGCAAGAGACCTTCATCTCCCACCTCGTCGAGCTGCGCAGCCGTCTGCTGCGCGCTGTCGGCGCCGTGGTGGCGGTGTTCATCGTGCTCTTCATCTATCCCGGCGCGTCGGCCATTTACGACGTGCTGGCCGCGCCGATGCTGGCCTCGCTGCCCGAAGGCACCCGCATGATCGCCACGGGCGTGATCACGCCCTTCATGGTGCCGGTCAAGGTCACGATGATGGCCGCGTTCATCCTGGCGCTGCCGGTGGTGCTGTATCAGGCCTGGGCCTTCGTGGCTCCCGGGCTGTACCGGCACGAAAAGCGCCTGGCCCTGCCGCTCATCGTATCCAGCACGTTGCTCTTCATCGCGGGTATGGCGTTCTGCTATTTCGTGGTGTTTCGCACGGTGTTCCACTTCATCGCCACGTTCGCGCCGCAGTCCATCACGCCGGCGCCGGACATCGAGGCCTATCTCAGCTTCGTCATGACGATGTTCCTGGCGTTCGGCATCACGTTCGAAGTGCCGGTGGCGGTCGTGCTGCTGGTCAAGATGGGCGTGGTCGAGCTCTCTAAGCTGAAGGCCGCGCGCGGCTACGTGGTGGTGGGCGCCTTCATCATCGCCGCCGTGGTCACCCCGCCCGACGTGGTCAGCCAGTTCATGCTGGCGGTGCCGCTTTGCCTGCTTTACGAGGTCGGACTGATCTGCGCCCGCATGGTCACGCCCAAGGAAAGCGCGTCAGCGGACGACGCGGCGTCGGACTCACTGACCGAACGCCACTGAACCTGGGCAAACAGCCATCAAGACGGTCCGCATAAAAGCGGACCGTTTTACCTTGTCGGCCTCTGACCGCAGTCCTACATTGCAGTCATGTCGCTTTCTCAAAGACTGCGCACCCTCATGCGGTGGCGCGGCATCCATAGCCAGA
>JAEYVD010000613.1 GCA_023432075.1 Pseudomonadota bacterium
GCCACCGAGACCGGCATGGCGTAGTTGATCTCGGCAAAATTCGGCAGGTATTCCCACAGCTTGCGGCCCGCGCCGCCATCGCCGGAAGACAGCACCGCGTTGACCTCGCCGGACGCGATGCGCGGCATGGCGTCCGCGAACGAAATGTTCTGCGCCTTTGCGCCGGCCCGCTGCATGACGTCCTGCGAGGTCGCATCGTAGGTGCGGATGGAGAGGCGCTTAAGCGCCGCCACGCTGTCCAGCTTCTGCTTGGACCAGATGCCCGACGCGGGCCACGGCGTGGTGTAGAGCAGCTTCTGGCCATGCGCGGCCAGCAGCTTCTCGTACGCCGGGCGCGCCGCCTTGTTCAGATTGCGCGCCTTGGACAGCGAGTCGGCCAGGAAGGGCAAGGACGAGACGCCGAAGATCGGATACTTCGTGGCCAGCGCGCCAGCAAAGGCGTCGCCCGCATCCACCTTGCGGGTCTGCACGGCCTCGATCATGTCGCCCGACTTGATGCCCTTGGCGGCGTCGAAGCTCGCGTCGATGACGACATTGCCGGCCGACTTGGCTCGCACCAGCTCGGCGAACGTGGACACGCCTTGACCCGGCATGGAGGTGGCCGGGTACTCGGTGGTCATGGTGAGCGTCGTGGCGGCCTGAGCGCCTTGGGCGACGAAAGCCATGGCGACAACTGCCGCCAGGCGCAGGGGGATGATGCCGTGCATGCGCGACTCCTGGTGAAGGGACCCGTGAAGCGTAAGAGGTATACAGGCGTACGCCTAGTCGGGCTTTCGGCAATGCGCAGGCGGGGAGGGATCGGGCGTATGGCGTATTCCAATACGGTCGGTGTCTGACACCTGGCGCTGCCGCAACGCGCCAAAAAAAAGGCCGCCCCATGGGCGGCCTCCTTCGCTACATCAGGCAAGCGATCAATAGAACGCCTGGATGCCGGTCTGGGCGCGGCCCAGGATCAGGGCGTGCACGTCGTGGGTGCCTTCGTAGGTGTTGACCACTTCCAGGTTCACCAGGTGGCGGGCCACGCCGAATTCGTCGGAGATGCCGTTGCCGCCCAGCATGTCGCGGGCCAGGCGGGCGATGTCCAGCGCCTTGCCGCACGAGTTGCGCTTCATGATCGAGGTGATTTCGACGGCGGCGGTGCCTTCGTCCTTCATGCGGCCCAGGCGCAGGCAGCCTTGCAGCGCCAGCGTGATTTCGGTCTGCATGTCGGCCAGCTTCTTCTGGATCAGCTGGTTGGCGGCGAGCGGGCGGCCGAACTGCTTGCGGTCCAGGGTGTACTGGCGGGCGGTGTGCCAGCAGGCTTCGGCGGCGCCGACAGCGCCCCAGGCGATGCCGTAACGGGCGGAGTTCAGGCAGGTGAACGGACCCTTCAGGCCGGACACGCCGGGCATCATCTGGTCGGCGGACACTTCCACCTCGTCCATGACGATTTCACCGGTGATCGACGCGCGCAGGCCAACCTTGCCGTGAATGGCGGGGGCGGACAGGCCCTTCATGCCCTTTTCCAGGATGAAGCCGCGGATCTTGCCGTCGAAGTCGCCGCCGACGCACTTGGCCCACACCACGAACACGTCCGCGATCGGCGAGTTGGTGATCCACATCTTGTTGCCGCTCAGCTTGTAGCCGTCGGCGGTCTTGACGGCGCGGGTTTCCATGCCGTTGGGGTCGGAGCCGTGATTGGGTTCGGTCAGGCCGAAGCAGCCGATCCATTCGCCGCGCGCCAGCTTGGGCAGGTACTTCTTCTTTTGTTCTTCGCTGCCGAATTCGTTGATCGGCACCATGACCAGCGAGGACTGCACGCTCATCATCGAGCGGTAGCCGGAGTCGACGCGTTCGACTTCACGGGCGATCAGGCCGTAGCTGACGTAGTTCAGGCCAGCGCCGCCGTATTCGACGGGGATGGTGGCGCCCAGCAGGCCGAGCTCGCCCATTTCGGAGAAGATCTCGGGATCGGTCTTCTCGTTGCGGAAGGCGTTGAGCACGCGCGGCGCCAGCTTGTCCTGCGAGTAGGCGTAGGCGGCGTCGCGCACCATACGCTCTTCTTCGGTCAGCTGCTGATCCAGCAACAGGGGGTCTTGCCAGTGGAATGAGGGGTTCGAGGACATGCTGGGTCTCCGCTATGGATTTCCGTGATCGGAATCTAGAAAGTTTAAACTTAAAATAATTCGGGCGGCAAGTTGGGGTTTGCACGGCGGTGCGCCTGGGCGCGCCGCCGGTCCTGACGCCCGTGCAGGGTTCAGTGGTGAGCCTTCAGCGCCGCCTCGCGGATCTTTTCGAGGGTCGTGGACGGGCTGATGGTTTCCGGATCGATGAAGCAGTGCAGGATCGCCGGCTTGCCGCTGGCCAATGCACGTTCAAATGCCGGACCGAACTGTTCGGTGGTCTCCACGCGTTCGCCGTGGCCGCCAAAGGCGCGCGCGTAGTCGGCGAAATCGGGGTTCTTCAGCTGGGTCGCGGAAATGCGGCCCGGATAGTGCTTTTCCTGGTGCATGCGGATCGTGCCGTACATGCCGTTGTCCACCAGCACGACGATGATGGGCAGGTCGTATTGCACAGCCGTCGCGAATTCCTGGCCGTGCATCAGGAAGCAGCCGTCGCCCGCGAAGCAGACGACGGTCTTGTCCGGCCACACGCGCTTGGCGCCCACCGCTGCAGGCAGGCCGTAACCCATGGACCCGGACGTCGGCGCAAGCTGCGTGCCAAAGCGGGTGAAGCGGTGAAAGCGGTGCAGCCAGGTGGCGTAGTTGCCCGCGCCATTGGTCATGATCGCGTCGGCGGGCAGGGTCTTTTCCAGATACGCCATGACCTGGCCCAGCTGCAGCGCGCCCGGCGTGGTGATGGCGTCGGGATCGCTCCATTTCAGGTACGACTCGCGCATCGTCTTTGTGCCCTCGGCCCAGGCCGGGGCGGCCGGCGCTTTCAGGCCGGCCAGCGTCGCGGCGAAGGCGGACGGCGAGGTATTGATGGCGAGGGTGGGGCGGTACACCCGGCCCAGTTCCGCGGCGTCGGGATGCACGTGCACCAGCTTTTGCTTGGGCACGGGAATGTCCAGCAGCGTATAGGCCTGGCTGGGGTTTTCCGACATGCGGCCGCCCACCAGCAGGATCAGGTCGGCATCGGCCACGCGCTTGAGCAGCGCCGGGTTGATGCCCAGGCCCACGTCGCCGATGAAGCAAGGATGGTCCGCGGGAAACAGCATTTGGCGGCGGAACGACACGGCGGTCGGCAGCGAATGCAGTTGCGCGAAATCGGCGAACTGCTGCACGGCGCGGGCGTCCCAACGCGTGCCGCCCAGAATGGCGACGGGGTTCTTCGCGTCAGCCAGCAGCTTTTCCAGATCGGCCAGCTGGCCAGCCGTGGGGGCCGCATCGATGACTTCGTAACGCGGGGCGTCGGCCACTTTGGCGGCCTCGACCAGCATGTCTTCCGGCAGCGCGATCACCACCGGACCGGGGCGGCCCGAGGTCGCGATGTGAAACGCGCGCGAGATCAGTTCGGGAATGCGTTCGACCTGATCGATCTCGGTCACCCACTTGGCCTGCGTGCCGAACACGGCGCGGTAGTCCATTTCCTGGAAGGCCTCGCGCTCGCGCATGCCGCGCTCGATCTGGCCGACAAACAGGATCATCGGCGTGGAGTCCTGCTTGGAGATGTGCACGCCGGCCAGCGCGTTGGCGGCGCCGGGGCCGCGCGTCACCATGCAGATGCCGGGTTCGCCCGTCAGCTTGCCGTGCGCGTCGGCCATCATGGCCGCGCCGCCTTCCTGGCGGCACACCGTGACCTTGATGTCGGCATCGTGCAGGCCGTCCAGCACCGCCAGATAGCTTTCGCCGGGGACACAAAATA
>JAEYVD010000682.1 GCA_023432075.1 Pseudomonadota bacterium
CGCATGGTTCAGGTCCATGTGCCGCAAGGTGTGGAGGTTCGAGTCCTCTCCTGGGCACCACGGAATTCTAATCAAGGCAGTTTCAAACTGGCTTGATCAAAAGGCTAAGAGCCCCGGAAATCGAAAGATTCCCGGGGCTTTTGCTTTCTGCGGGGCTTTTGCTTTGCCCGGGGGATTTACGTTGCCCCACGCGTTTTGCTTTCCCCGGTCAGCGCCAGGGCACCTTGCGATTCAAATGATGACGCGCGTAAAGGTCCGCGCCCATGCCGTCGATCTGACCATCGATCAACGCCTCGAACGGCGCCAGCAGCGCGTCGAAGTTGCGCGGCGCCTCGATGGCATTGAGCGCGTGCGTCACGGCCTCGATGGTGGACAACGCGCCCGGCACATCGGCATGGCGCACACGGTAGCGCGTCGACAGGCCCGGCGGCAGCATGACGCGCGGCAGCGCCGCAAGCGCCGGATTGATGTGCAGCAGCTTGCGCGCATGCCCCCACGTGCCGTCCGGCACGATCAGCCGGATGGGCGAGTCCATGTCCTGGCCATAGCCTGGCGTCAGCACGTCGGCGCCCTCTCCCGGAAACAGCAGGCGCGGCGCGTACCCCGGCGCTGCCCAATCCGCCTCGGAAAAATATTCACCGACGACACGGCGCGCGCCCGCGATTCCCAGCACTGCCAGACGCGCCGTATTCAGCGCGTGGCGCGCTTCGCTGGGATGCTGCAGGACCACCACGCTGGTGCGGCAGGACAACGACGGGATCAGGGCGCAAAGGCAATGCGACAGCGGGCGCAGGCAGCGCGTACAGAGAGATCGAGACATGGCCGACACTATATCGAAAGCGGAACGCACAAAAAAAGTGAAAAAAATGCAGACGAAGTTGCACACTTCAAAAAAAGTGTGCATAATCTCGTTCCTCTGCTGCTGAACACGAAACGGAAGCGAAAGCGACCCGACATGTAAAGCAACAGCGCCCAGGTGGCGGAATTGGTAGACGCGCACGGTTCAGGTCCGTGTGCCGCAAGGTGTGGAGGTTCGAGTCCTCTCCTGGGCACCAATTACTACATCACGAGGTACCTGTCGTGATGCGCCAAAAGAAAAACCCCGAATGCGAAAGCGTTCGGGGTTTTTGCTTTGTGCTCGCCACACGGCAGCGAGCCAGGGGCCGCCGCGCATCGGCTGCGGCGCAAGCCCCCAGCGCGGCGCCCTACTTCAACGTGCGCGTCATCACCACGTGCGGGATGCCTGCCTCGACGAACTCTTCGCCTTCAGCCTTGAAGCCGTGCGCTTCGTAAAAACCCGCGGCGTGCGTCTGGGCATGCAACACCAGCATGCGGTGGCCATCGCCGTGCCCCTGCCCGATCAGCGCATCCAGCAACTGCCCGCCCACGCCCATCCCGCGCGCGCGCTTGTGAACCGCCATCCGGCCGATGTGACCATCGGGCAGCAGACGCCCCGTGCCCATCGGCGTGCCATCCGGTCCGTACGCCACGGCATGTACCGACACCGCATCGTCGTCATCCATCTCGATTTCCGGCGGCACATTCTGCTCGACCACGAAAACCGCGTGGCGCACCGAATAAGCGTCGTCGCGCAAGCGATCCCACGTTCCCAGCGCAATACGCACCGTTGCTTCTCTATTGGCCGACATGTCCTTCCCCTACGTTGCAGCAAATGAATAACTGAATCCTACGCCGCATTTTCGCAGGGATGAAGAACGCGCGAAAAGGGGTACGATCGCGGCTTGCCCCTGCCGCCCTTGGTCCGCCATGACGCCTGCCGCACCCCCTGCCTGGTTGAAAGCCGCTCCCGCGCTCTTTCTCGTGCTGTGGTCCAGCGGCTTTGTCGTGCTGAAAGTGGGCCTGGCCTATGCCGACCCGCTGACGTTCCTGGCGTTGCGCTACGCCTGCGTCCTCTTGATCCTTGCGCCATTGCTGCTGGCGCTGCGGCCGCCGATGCCCGCACGGGCCAGCGCATGGGGGCATCTGGCAATGGTGGGCCTGCTGCTGCAGGCCGGCTACTTCTGCTTCACCTATCTCTCGCTCAAGCAGGGAATGTCGGCGGGCGGCGTGGCCCTCATCACCTCGCTTCAACCCATCCTCATCGGCCTGCTGGCGCCCGCGCTCGCGCATGAACGCGTCGACGCCCGGCGCTGGGCCGGCCTGGCGCTGGGCGTGACCGGCGCGGCGCTTGTGATCGTGGCCAAAGCCTCGATCGACGTGCTGGCGCCATTGGGGCTGGGGTTTGCGGTCTGCGCGCTGCTCTGCCTCACGGGCGGCACGCTCTACGAAAAGCGTTTCGGCACGCAGATCCATCCGGTCGCCTCCAACTTCGTCCAGTACGGCGTGGGCCTTGCCGTGTCCGCGCCGCTGGCGTTCTGGCTGGAACCCATGCGCATCGAATGGACCGGCCCCTTGCTCGGCTCGCTCGCCTATCTGGTCGTCGGCAACTCCCTGGTCGCCATCACCCTGCTGCTGGCCATGATCCGCCACGGCGAGGCCTCGCGCGTGTCCGCGCTGTTCTTCCTGGTGCCGCCCTGCACGGCGATCATTGCGCTGCTGATCCTGCGCGAACCCATTCCCCCGCTGGCCTGGCCCGGCATGGCGCTGGCCGCGCTGGGCATCCTGCTGGTGACCCGCAAGCCCGCCCGCGACGCCAAGTAGAATGACCGCCTTTCCGCCCTCGCGCCCTCGCCTATGAACGCCGTCGTCACCGCCGCCCTGCCGGTCTTTGCGCTGATACTGACCGGCTGGCTGGCCGCCCGCTGGCGCATCCTGGGCACCCACGCGACCGACGCGCTGAATCGCTACGTGGTGTACCTGTCCTTGCCCGCGCTGCTGTTCCGCGCCATGACGCAGGTGGACCTGGCGCAGATGGCGCACTGGGGCTTCGTCGGCGCGTTTGCGGGCGGCATCGCCATCACGTTCGTGGTTTCGTTCCTGGCGCGCGGGCGCCGCGCGCAGACGCTCACCGACCGCAGCATCGAAGGCCTGGCGGCGTCCTACGCCAACGCCGGATACATGGGCATTCCGCTGTGCCTGGCGCTGCTTGGCGCCGACAGCCTGGCGCCCGCCACTTTCACCACGCTGCTCACCGCAAGCGTGCTCTTCGGATTTGCCATCGCCCTCATCGAGTTCGATCGGCAGCAGACGCCCAACCTGCCCGCGACGCTGCTGAAGGTAGGCCGCGCCCTGATCCGCAATCCGCTGCTGGCCGCCCCGGTCCTTGGCCTTGCGTGGGCGGCCACTGGTGCCCGTCTGCCCGAAGGCGTCGACCGCTATGTGGCCTTGCTGGGCGCGTCCGCCAGCCCGTGCGCGCTGGTGACCATCGGCCTTTTTCTGGCGCAGACGGAAACCGCGGCCTCCGGACCGGGCGTGATGCGCCTGGTGCTGGGCAAGCTGCTCCTGCAACCGGCCGCGACTGCGGTGCTGGCGTTCTACGTGTTCTCGATGCCCCCGCTGTGGGCCTGGACGGCCGTGCTGATGAGCGCGCTGCCCATCGGCACCGGACCGTTCATGCTGGCCAAGATGTATGGACGCGACGCCCGCGTGACCTCGCGCGCCATCCTGGTCAGCACCGTGGCATCGGTGGTGACGGTCAGCCTGCTCGTCGCGTGGATCAGCGCGCACCCCGTCTCGTGAACTCACCAGCGGCTCTATATAACTTGAAGTTATTGCTAAAGCACGAATCCTTGGTTTGAGATATTTACTGATAGGACTAGACTGACGTCCATTCCCACGGGTGCGCCTTTCGCACCCGTTTGCATTTACGACTTGATCCTCGGGATTTTCATGAGCGCCAACGCCTCCTCCCTGCCGCTGCCCTCGGCCCTGCCGCCCATCCACATCAATCGCAAGCCGCTCTGGATTGCGGTGCTGCTGGTCCTGGCCGGCGCCCTGTACCTCAACCAGACCGTCAGTTGGCGCCAGGGCGCGCTGTGGGTGGTCGGCGC
>JAEYVD010000742.1 GCA_023432075.1 Pseudomonadota bacterium
GCCACCAGCATCTTGCCGGCGCCGCCGCTGTCGCACAGGCCGGTCGCCTTCAGCAGCTGGTTGATCTCGATATAGGGGCTGCCTTCGGCGAGCGTGAATTCGATGATGGACATGATGGGGTTTCGAAGCGGCGGGGTCAGGCCGGGCCGTTGCCGGGGTTGCCGGGGTTGGCCGGGGCGGCGGGGTTGGCTGGCGAAGTCGCGGCCGAGGCGGCCGGGGCAGCGGCGGGGGCCTCCACGGGCGCCTGCGGGCCGGCGGGAGGCACGGGGCGATTGTTGCCGGTTTCGGCTCGCGCCATCCAGGCGATCAGCGACGAGCGCATGGCTTCCTCGACGGACATCTGGATGGGCTGCACCCATTCCTGCGGCACGAAGACCGTGTACCCGCCGATCATGTAGCCCATCGGCAAGTAGACCGCGACGCGGTCGCCCTGGGTAAAGCCTTCGGGCAGGCCGTCCATGCCGCGGCGGGTCACCAGTCCCACCAGCTCCAGCTGTTGGCCCGGGATGCGCAGGACGACGACCTGCTGCGCGGTGTTCTTGGAGCTGGGCGAAAAGTAGTCGGCAAAGCTCTTGAGCGACGAATAGATGCTCTTGACCACCGGCAGGTTGGTGAAGGGCATCTCGACCAGCGTCAAAAAGCGCTGCACGCGCTGCTTGGACACCAGGTAGCCGATGGCCAGAATGCCCAGGATTCCCAGCGCCAGGCCCATGCCCGGTACGTAGAATCCGCCGATGAAGGGGCGCAGGAATGTAAGCGCCACGCCTTCCGTCCAGGCCAGAAAGAGATACAGCAGGTAGATCGTCAGCGCCAGCGGCAGGACGGTGATCAGGCCGCGAAAGAAGTATTTATAGAGACGGGTCATAGGCAAGAACAAATTAGGGTCGGACGAACGCGTTGGTTCGCCGGGAGGGCCGCAGCATAGCAGCCGCCGCCAGTTTTTTCGGTAACAAGCCGGCGGCCGGTGGGTGGCCGGGCAGGGCGCATCCCTTCTTTTAGTGTGAACAGGCCCTAACGGTCCACCGGCAGAAAGAGCGTCTCCTTGATTTCCTCCATCACGATATAGCTGCGCGATTCGGCGGAGGCGGGCAGGCGCTTGAGGATTTCGCCCAGAAGACGGCGGTACTCGTTCATCTCGGTCAGGCGCGCCTTGACCAGATAGTCGAAGTCGCCCGACACCAGGTGGCACTCCATGACTTCCGGCACATACATCAGCTCTTTCTTGACCTTGTCGAAGACGTCGCCGGACTTGGCCGACAGCTTGATCTCCAGGAAGACGAGCAGGTTCTTGCCCAGCGCCGCCGGATTGACGCGCGCATGGTAACCCGTGATGACGCCTTCGCGCTCCATGCGTTTGACGCGGTCGGAGCAGGGGGTGGCCGACAGGCTGACGCGCTCGGCCAATTCCGTGACCGAAATCCGGCCTTCGCGCTGCAGGATGTCGAGGATTTTGAGGTCGATTCGGTCGAGGTCGCGCATTTCACTTTTGCGGGTCGAAAAAACGGGTGGGCCCGAGAAAAAGCACTGGTAAAGCAAAATCTTCAGTGCTTTTCACTGCCGAAGGGGTCATAGACTACCGAAATTCCCAGACAAAACCAACTATCGGAAAGAATCATGCGTGTGATCGTCCTCGGCAGCGGCGTCATTGGCACCACCACTGCCTACTATCTGGCCCGGCAGGGCGCCAAAGTGACCGTCCTGGATCGTCAGCCCGCGGCTGCGCAGGAGACCAGCTACGCCAACGCCGGACAGGTCTCGCCCGGCTATTCCACCCCGTGGGCGGCGCCCGGCATTCCGCTCAAGGCGATCAAGTGGTTGTTTCAAAAGCACGCGCCCTTGGCGATCCGCCTGGACGGCAGCCTGTTCCAGCTGAAATGGATGGCCGCCATGCTGGCCAACTGCTCGGCCGACCGCTATGCCGTCAACAAGGAACGCATGCTGCGCCTGTCCGAGTACAGCCGCGACTGCCTGCGCGAATTGCGCGCTTCCACCGGCATCCACTACGAAGAACGCACCCGTGGCACGCTGCAGCTGTTTCGCACCGACGCCCAGATGGAGGCCGCGCGCCGCGACATCGCCGTGCTCGAAGAGGTGGGCGTGCCCTACGAACTCCTGGACCGCCATCGCCTCGTGACGGCCGAACCCGCGCTGGCCAATTCCGCCCACAAGCTTTCCGGCGGCCTGCGCCTGCCCAACGACGAAACCGGGGACTGCCAGCTTTTCACCCGCCGGCTGGCCGACATGGCGGCTGAGTTGGGCGTGGAATTCCGTTTTGGCCAAAGCGTTGCCGGGCTGAACACGGCAGGCGGCCAGATCACCGGCGTGCGCGTGGGCGACGAGGTCCTGACGGCCGACCGCTACGTGGCGGCCTTCGGCAGCTACACGCGCGGTTTCCTGGAACCCCTGGGACTGGACCTGCCGGTGTATCCGGTCAAGGGCTATTCGCTGACCATCCCCATGAAGGACGAGGCCGCCGCGCCGGTGTCGACCGTTCTGGATGAAACCTACAAGGTCGCCGTCACCCGCTTTGACCAGCGGATCCGCGTGGGCGGCATGGCGGAACTGTCCGGCTTCGACCTGCGCCTGAAGGACGCCCGCCGCAAGACGCTGGAACTGGTTGTCAACGACCTGTTCCCCGGCAGCGGCCACGTCGCCCAGGCCGAATTCTGGACGGGTTTGCGTCCCATGACGCCAGACAGCACGCCGGTTGTCGGCGCCACGCGCTACGGCAATCTCTATCTGAACACCGGTCACGGCACGCTGGGTTGGACCATGGCTTGCGGTTCCGGCAAGCTGGTCGCGGATCTCGTGATGGGCCAGCGCCCCGCGATCAGCACCGACGGGCTTGGCCTGTCGCGCTATGACCGCCACGCGGCTTCCCGCCAGCAACTGGTGCTGGACGGCAAGGGCGCCTGATCCGCCCGCCGCGCCGCCAGCGGCGCACTCCCGGACGGGCCGCTTCGATGCGGCCCGTGTTTTTTTATGTGCGCTGAAATGAGCACGGCGGGGGCCGGGAAGGCCCGTTTCTTTATGCCAAAATCGCCGCATGACCCATTTCCTGCACACTGCCGACTGGCAGATCGGCCGCCAGTACGGCCAGTTTGAAACCGACGATGCCGCCATGCTGGCCGAGGCCCGCTTCGAGGTCGTGGCCCGCATCGCCGCCCTGGCCGCCGAGCGCCGCGTGGACGCCGTGCTGGTCGCCGGAGACGTCTTCGACACGCAGGCGGTTTCGGATCGCACCATCCGCCGGCTATTTGCCGCCATGTCCGCCTACACCGGGCCTTGGGTCATGATCGCGGGCAATCACGATGCCGCGCTGGCCGACAGCGTCTGGAGCCGCGCCATGCAGTTGGGCTGCATTCCCGCCCACGTGCATGTCCCGCTTGTCACCGGCTTGGTGGATCTGCCGCAGGCCAACCTCGCCGTGCTTGCGGCCCCGCTCACGCAGCGCCATACCTACGACGACGTCACGCCGGCGTTCGACACGCTGGAATCGCCTGCCGGGCGCATCCGCGTGGGCCTGGCGCACGGCAGCGTTGCCGGCCGCCTGCCCGACACGATCGACGCCACCAATCCCATCGCGCCCGATCGCGCGGACAGCGCCAGTCTGGATTACCTGGCGCTGGGCGATTGGCACGGCTGCCTGTCCATCGATGCCCGCACCTGGTACGCCGGCACACCCGAACAAGACCGCTTCCGGGGCAACGAGCCCGGCTACGTGCTTGATGTGCACATCGACGCGCCCGGCATGGCGCCCGTGGTTGAACGCATCGCCACGGGCCGGTACCGCTGGTCCGCCTGGACCGAGACGCTCAGCCTCTCGTCGGACGCGCAGGCGCTGGCCGAACGCATGGCAGCGCTGCGCGCCGACGATGTATTGCGCCTGGATGTGCAGGGCCACGTCAACCTTGAGACCTGGGACGCGCTGCAAAAGGCGGTGGGAGAGACCGCCGCGCAGGTGCGGGCCTTGCTGCCCGATCTGTCGGGCGTGCGGCTGGAACCCGACGAGGCCGACCTGGCGCAATTGCGCGCCAGCGGCTATGTGGGGGAGGTCGCCGCGCAACTGCAGGCGCTGCAGACAGCACAGGCAACGCAGGCGGAAGCGGACCAGTCCGCCGTCGCCAGCGAGGCCTTGCGTCTGCTGCTGCGCTTCCAGCGCGAAACCGCTGCGCCGGGAGCCGCCAAATGAAGATCTCCCGCATCGCCCTCGAAGAATTCCGCAAGTTCCGTCAGCCGTTGTCGCTGGACAATCTGCAAGACGGCTTGAACCTCTTTGTCGGCCCCAACGAGGCCGGCAAGAGCACGATTGCTGCTGCCATCCGTGCCGCATTCCTTGAACGCTACAGCACCAGCAAGGTTGCCGACCTGGCGCCGCACGGCGAATCGGGTGCGCGCCCCACCGTGGAGCTGGCCTTCACGCATGCGGATCACGCCTATGTCCTGAAAAAACAGTTCCTGTCCAAGGCCCGCTGCGAACTCGTCGTGGACGATGGCGCCCAGCGGCTGGATGGCGAAGAGGCCGAAAACGCGCTGGCCGTCTTGCTGGGCTTTGAGCTCCCCGGACGCGGCCAGAGCAAACCGGACCTGGCCGGCGTGCCCGGCCTGCTCTGGATACGTCAAGGCGACGGCCAGAACCTGCACGAAGCCGCCGGCTACGCCGGCTCGCATCTGCGCGATGCCCTGACGCAGCTCTCCGGCGAGCTGGCGTCCAGTGACGGCGATCGCCTGTTCGACCGCGTCTCGGCCGAGCGCGCCGCGTTGCTGGACGCGCGCAACGGCCGGCCCAAGGGCAGCTACAAGGAAGCCGAAGACGCGCTTGCGCGCGCCACGGCCGAGCGCGACGCGTGCGCGCAGGCCATGGCGCAACTGAACGCCGACGTCGACCGCCTGGCCGAGTTGCGGCGGGA
>JAEYVD010000760.1 GCA_023432075.1 Pseudomonadota bacterium
GGCCAAGGTCGACCAGGTGGGCGAGGAATCGTGGTCGCAGTTCGAGCGTTCGATCATGCTGCAGGCGATCGACACGCACTGGCGCGAGCACCTGTCCGCGCTGGACTACCTGCGCCAGGGCATTCACTTGCGCGGCTATGCGCAGAAGAACCCCAAGCAGGAATACAAGCGCGAAGCCTTCGAACTGTTCTCGGGCATGCTGGACCGGGTGCGCGACGATGTGGTCAAGGTGCTGATGACGGTGCGCGTGCAGTCGTCCGAGCAGGTCGAGCAGGCCGAGGCCGAAGCGGCGCAGTCGCACGTGCAGAACGTGCAGTACCACCACTCGGACTACGACGAGGCGCTGGCGTCCGATGCGCAGGAAGCGGGCGCGCAGCCCGCGCGCAACGCCATGCCCAAGGTCGGCCGCAACGATCCGTGCCCGTGTGGCAGCGGCAAGAAGTACAAGCAGTGCCACGGTAAGTTGGTCTAATAAAAGGGGTTAGCCTTCATGCTGCATTCCGTCGGCCGCACTGAATTCGACCACGCCGTCGTCATGGTGCGCGACCGGCTGGATGCGCTGGCGCCCCATTACGAGCGGCAAGGCTTTCACCTCAGCGACAAGGCTGTGCACAACCTGGGGTCGTGCAACCGCTTGATCGTGCTGGAAGGCACGTACGTCGAATTGCTGGGGTGGCCGCCCGGCGCGCCGCCCGCGCGCAAGGAAATCGCCGATTCGCCTTTCGGGCTGGAAGCGCTGGTGTTTCGCACCTATGACGCAGAAGCCACCTACACGCGGTTGCGTGAAGCCGGCTTTGCCGTCAATCCCGTGCAGGAGCTGACCCGTCCCGCCATGCTGGACGGCCAGGAAGTCCAGGCCCGATTCCATACCGTGCGTTTTGCCGAGCAACCCTTGCCCGGCATCCGCATGTATTTCTGCCGTCACCTGACACCCGAGTGCGTCTGGTCGCCGGACTTGATGGCGCATCCCAATGGGGCCCGCAGCCTGCAACGCATCGATGCGCGCGCGGTAGACGCCCGCGGCGTGGCCGAGCGTCTGGCGCTGGTGGCCGGGGTGACGGCCGAGTCCGCCAACGGCGGATGGGATGTGCCGCTGGCGAACCTGCGCATTCATGTCCAGCAGGACGATGCGGCCCTGACCCCGGTCTTGTCCACGCTGACCCTGGAAAACCGCGATGGTGCGCACTACACGCTGGACACCGGCCTGTAAGCCCCCCGCGCATTGCCAGCCCATCCACAGCCCGCCAAGTTCCGGCGGGCTTTTTCATGCCTGCCGATCGGCCTGCGGCCGGACAGGCAGCGGGGCGAAGCCGCCTTCGCTTGGGGCAAACCCGAGTTGCCGTCCAAAGTGTATGCACTTTAGTATGCACTTCATCCCGACTGGAACCTTGTCCCCGCGATCCGGTATGACGCTCTCCCAACCTTCGACCCGACCCGCCGCCCGCGCCGCCCGCACGTCGGCCGGCCAGGCTGAGCTGTATGGCGCCGTCAAGGCGATGGCGGTGCGTTTCGAATTCAAGCCGGGCGAGCGCATCAACGAGGTTGAACTGGCGCGCCGCCTGAACGTCAGCCGTACGCCGCTGCGCGAAGTGCTGAACCAGCTGATGGTCGAGGGATTCCTGACGCGGTCGGTCAACCGCGGATTCATCGCGCGGCTCTTGGACGCCAAGCAGATCCACAGCCTTTACGAGTACCGCGCGGTGCTCGAAGCCGGCATCGTGCGCGCAGCCTGCGAGCGCGCCACCGACGAGGAGCTGGCCAGCCTGCGCGCGTTTGTCGAACGCTCGCGCGATGAGCCCGAAGACAGCGATGCCGCCAGGCTGCTGGAACTGGACGAAGCCTTTCATCTGGCGCTGGCGCGTTACTCGCGCAATGAAGAATTCGTGCGCGCGCTGGAAAGCGTCAATGCGCGCATTCATTTCGTGCGTTGGATCGACATGCAGCAGGGCCGCCGCAGCCACACGCAGGGCGAGCACCTGCGGATCGTGGATGCGCTCGAGCGGCGCGACCTTGAGGCCTTGCCCGGCCTCATCAGCGCGCACATCGGCCGGCGGCTGGACCAGATCACCGATGTCATACGCACGGGTTTTTCTACCATTTACATGCGGGACCAGGCCGAACCCGCCAAGGCAGTGCCGGCCAACACCACAACAGCAGGGGAAAACTGATGAATAAAACGATCAAGCGGACGCTGGCGGCGGTATGCACGCTGGCCGCGGCCGGGGGCGCTTTCGTCGCCGCGCCGGCGATGGCCGAGGAACGGCCGCTGATTCTCGTCGTGCCGTATCCGCCGGGCGGCAGCACCGACATCCTGGCGCGCATCCTGCAGCCGCGCCTGTCGCAGCAGATGGGCGGCCGCGCCGTGGTCGTCGAAAACCGCCCGGGCGCCGCCAGCCAGATCGCCACCGCGTTCGTGGCGCGGGCCGAGCCGGACGGCAACACGCTGCTGGTCAGCTTTGACAACCACGGCATCAACCCAGCCGTGAAGCCCAAGCTGCCCTACGACACGTTCAAGGATTTTGTCGCCATCGGGCAGACGGTTCGCTTTCCGCTCGTGATCGGCGCGAACCCGAGCGTGCCTGGGGACAACCTGAAGGAGTTCCTGGCGGCCGCCGCCAAGCAGCCGCCCAACAAGTTCAACTACGCCTCGACGGGTGTGGGTTCGCTGAACCACCTGGCGCCGGAAGAACTCAAGCGGCTGTCCAAGGTTGAGCTGTTGCACGTGCCGTATGGCGGCGGCGGACCGGCCATTCAGGCCGTGGTCGGCGGCCAGGCCAACATGACGTGGCTGAGCTTTGCGGCGCTGCGCGGCCAGATCCAGGGCGGCAAGATCAAGCCGCTGGCGGTCGCCGGTGAAAAGCGCCTGCCCGAGCTGCCCAACGTGCCGACCGTGGCCGAGTCGGGCTTTCCCGGCTTTGTCGCCTATTCGTGGAGCGGCATGTTCGCGCCGAAGGGCACGCCGCCAGCCACCGTCAAGAAGCTGACGGCCGACTTCCAGGCGGTGCTGGCCGATCCCGAGATCAAGAAGAAGGTCACGGAAGCGGGCTTTGAGATCGTGGCTTCCGATGGCCCGGCGCTGGATGCGTACGTGAAGTCGGAATACGACCGCTGGAGCGCCTTCATCAAGAGCAGCAACATCAATCTGGATAACTGAACGGCGTCGGTCCGGCGCGGCGGCAAGGCCGCCGCTGCGGGCCGGCTCCTGAATTACGTGGAGATGACATGGAACACATGAACGGCGCCGAAGCGATGGTGCGGATGCTGCAACACAACGGCGTCAAACACATTTTCGGCCTGTGCGGCGACAC
>JAEYVD010000798.1 GCA_023432075.1 Pseudomonadota bacterium
ATCCACCACTGCGCCAGCACGCTGTCGAAATCGCCGGCGGCGGCGCGCAGCTGCAGGAAGTCGCAGGCGGCGCGGAAACGCGGCTGCTCGATCATGCGGTAGATGGTCTTGCCCATGCGCCGCTCGAAACGCGGCTGCATGAACCAGATCTCGCGCATGTCGGACGAGAAGCGGCGCTGGATGGCGAGCTTCTCGGTCTGTTCGTCCAGCACGGAGTCCGCGGCCGACGACAGGGCCGGAATGGTGTGCTCGCCCTGCGCGCGCAACTGCTTCCAGCGCACTTCGACCTGCTGCCACAGCAGCGCGGCAAACAGGAAGCTGGGGCTGATGGTCTTGCCGGCGCGTACGCGCGCATCGGTGCGTTCCAGCGCCAGTTCCACGAAGTGTTCGCCGCCGGGTTGTTCAAGCACCACGTCCAGCAGCGGCAGCAGGCCGTTGTGCAGGCCGTCGGCGCGCAACTGGCGCAGGCAGTCCATCGCATGACCGCAGGTCAGCAGCTTGAGCATCTCGTCGAACAGGCGCGAGGCCGGCACGTTCTCGATGAGGTCGGCCATGGTGCTGATGGGCTCGCGCGTGGCCGGGTCGATCGTGCCGTTCAGCTTGGCGGCAAAGCGCACCGCGCGCAGCATGCGGACCGGATCTTCGCGGTAGCGCTTGACGGGATCGCCGATGATGCGGATCTGGCGCTTTTTAAGGTCGGCCACGCCATTGTGGTAGTCGATGACTTCCTCGTTGTGCGGGTCGTAGTACAGCGCATTCATGGTGAAGTCGCGGCGCTTGGCGTCTTCTTCCTGGGATCCGAACACGTTGTCGCGCAGGATGCGGCCGTGTTCGTCGGTTTCCTGGTCTTCAGAGGCGGGCGCGCGGAACGTGGAGGTTTCGATGATCTCCTGGCCGAACACCACATGCACCAGCTGAAAGCGCCGGCCGATGATGCGTGCGCGGCGGAACAGCGGACGGATCTGTTCGGGCGTGGCGTTGGTGGCCACGTCGAAGTCCTTGGGCTCAAGCCCGACGATCAGGTCGCGCACCGCCCCGCCAACGATATAGGCTTCGTAGCCATGCTGGCGCAGCACCTCGCACACCTTGATGGCGTGGCGCGACACGTTGCGGCGGTCGATGCCGTGTTTGTCGCGCTCGATGCGCAACGGCCCCCTGGGTGTCGGCGCGAATAGCCGGCCGACGAATTTTTTTATGGTTTCAGTGATCATTTAGGACTTCGAATCTTCCATGTGGTCGAACAGGTCGATCACTTGCCAGCCGCGTTCCTGCGCAATGGCACGCAGGGCGGGGCTGGGGTTGGCGGCAATCGGACGGGTCACTTTTTCGAGGAGCGGCACATCATTGACCGAATCGCTATAGAAAAACGATTCGGAGAAATCCGCAAGCCCCAGGCCCATGCTGCCCAGCCAGTCGTTCACGCGGACCACCTTGCCTTCCTTGAAGCTGGGCGTGCCCAGGATGCGGCCCGTGTAGCGGCCGCGCAGGTACTCGGCATCGGTCGCGACCAGATGGGGCACGCCGAACGCGCGGGCGATCGGGGCGGTGACGAAACTGTTGGTGGCCGTGACGATGGCGCAGAGATCCCCGGCTTCCAGGTGGCCGTCCACCAGGTCGCGCGCGGCGGGGGTGATGGACGGGCGGATGACTTCGCCCATGAAGGTTTCGTGCCACACGGCCAGGTCGTGGGGCGCATGCGCGGCCAGCAGGCCAAGCATGAATTCGGCGGCCTGTTCGGCCGTCAGTTCACCGCGGTTGTAGCGGTCCATCAGATCGTCATTCAGGCGGCGGGCCTCGACGGGATCGCCCGCGCGGCCCGTGCGCGCCAGATAGTCGGCCCATTGATAGTCGCTGTCGAGCGGCAGCAAGGTGTGATCCAGGTCGAACAGGGCGAGACGTCGGGTGGTCATGTGCGTTGTGAATCAGGATCTGCGAGCATGGCGCGCAGCAGGGGGAGGGTGATGGGGCGGCCGGTGGCCAGCGAGTAGCGATCCAGCGCGTCGAGCAACGCGGCAAGCTTGCGGATGTCGCGCTCGTGGTGCGTGAGCATCCAGTTGATGATTTCGGGCGCCAGGTGCAGCCCGCGTTCGGCGGCCTGCGCGGACAGCGCGGCCAGCTTGTCGGCGTCGGACAGCGGATCCAGCCGGAACACCAGATCCCAGCCCAGGCGCGTGCGCAGGTCTTCGCGCAGCGGCATCGACAGCGGCGCGCGGTCGCCGGCCAGCGCAAGCGCAAAGGCCCGCTGCGTGGCGGCCGATTCGCGCCAGCGGTTGTACAGCGCGAACAGGGCGGCCTGGCGGCTGTCGTCCATGCGGTGCACGTCGTCGACGGCCACGAACTGGGGCATGGGCGACTTGGAGTCGGCCTCGGCCAGGCGGCGCAGCATGTTTTCGCCGTTGGCCGGATCGATGTAGACGGCATCGGGGCGCGCGGTCAGGGCGCGCAGCAGGTGGGTGCGGCCGCAGCCGGCGGCGCCCCAGATGTACAAGGCACGGCCGGGCTTGAGCGCGCGCACGGCTGCCACCGCTTCTCCGTTGGGGCCGGCGATGTAGTTGTTCAGCGATGGCGCTGGCGCGGGGAGAACGTCGAGCAGCAGCTGGCGGTTCATGAGAGTTAGCAATCAGGCGTTTTCGGGGGCGCCGGAAGGTCCAGGCCGGGCCGCCGCAAAAAGCCAAGAAAAATCGGTGATACAAGGGCCATGTAGAAACTGGCAAAATCAATACCGGCCAACCCTACACTTTAAACCACCTGAGGCGATGGTGTCGCGTCCGAACGCTTGGCCTGGCGGGGGTTTGCGCCCTCTTGCGCCTGTCCGCGCCCGGGTCATCGTAAAATGCAGGGCGTTCCACCAAAAATCCCAGCAATTGTTACATACCCACGGCATTTCTCATGACGAACCAACCTAAAGCCCCCCTGACCTACCGCGACGCCGGTGTCGACATCGACGCAGGCGACGCCCTGGTCGACCGAATCAAACCCCTTGCCGCGCGCACGATGCGCCCCGGGGTGCTGGCCGGTATCGGCGGCTTTGGCGGCCTGTTCGAAGTGCCCAAGACCTACAAGGAGCCCGTGCTGGTGTCCGGCACGGACGGCGTGGGCACCAAGCTGCGCCTGGCGTTCGACTGGAA
>JAEYVD010000772.1 GCA_023432075.1 Pseudomonadota bacterium
ACCCCCCCCCCCCCCCCCGTCTCTGTGGCCATCGCCGCCCTTCCCATGCCCGCCCTGCCCTCCGCCTTTCGCCGCCTTGCGGCATCGAACCTTGCCGCGCAGTTCTCCGAGCAGATCGCGCTGGCGGCCGCGCCGTTGTACGCCGTACTGGCCCTGGGCGCCACCGCGGCGCAGACCGGCTATCTGCAGACTGCACAGACGCTGCCGTTCCTGTTGCTATCCCTGCCCGCCGGTGTGCTGGCAGACCGGATATCGCGCCGGTCCCTCATGACCGCCGCCGAATGCGTGCGCGCGGCAAGCCTGATCGCCCTGCTGGCGCTTTTGGGGACGGGCGGACTCAGTCTGCCATGGCTGGCGGCGCTGGGCTTTGCCGGGGCGGTGGGCACCGTTGCCTACAACGTCGCGGCCCCCGCGTTGGTGCCCAAGCTGGTTCCACCTGCCGAACTGTCCAACGCCAACCGCTGGCTGGAACTGGCGCGCAGCGCCGCCTTCTCCGCCGGCCCGGCCGCAGGCGGCGCGCTGGTCGGATGGATGGGCGCATCCACTTCTTACGTGCTTGCAACCACGCTGTCGCTGCTGGCCGCCGTTTTCCTGGCCGGCCTGCCGCAAGACGCGCCCAAGCCCGTCACGCGACGTCATCCGCTGACCGAACTGCGCGAAGGCGCGGCCTTCGTCGCCGCGCATCCCTTGTTGCGCCCCGTCCTGTTGACCGCCCTGTTCTTCAATACCGCGTGGTTTGTCCTGCTGGCGATCTACGTCGCCTATGCCGTCGACCGGCTGGGCCTTTCCGCGGCGGGTGTCGGCATGACATTGGGCATATACGGCGCAGGCATGCTCGCCGGCGCCTTGGCCGCGCCGTGGCTTGGCCGGCGCCTGTCATTCGGCGCGATGATCGGCGCGGGTCCGCTGTCCGCCTTGCTGGCCAGCTTCATTCTGCTGTCGACGCTGGTCTTTCCGTCGGGCGCATGGGCGGCAGTGGGGTTCTTCCTGTTTGGCGCGGGGCCGATCCTCTGGACCATCACGACAACCACGCTGCGTCAATCGGTAACGCCCAATGCCTTGCTGGGCCGCGTGTCGTCTGTCATCGTCACGGCGAACTTCGGCGCGCGGCCCATTGGTGCGCTCATGGGAGCGACGTTGGCGGCGCGGTTCGGGGTGGAGGCTTGTCTCTGGGTGTCGACCGTGGGGTTCTTCATCCAGTTCGCCGTGCTGTATACGTCGCCGGTCTTGCGGTTGCGAAGGCAGCCGGAGGCGGTGGCGTCGTAAGGGGGGCAGCGACCCGGTTGGGAAAGGTTTTGCGTGCCAGCATCTTGATCCGCGCGATTTGGGCGACGAATGGAATCGTGACGCGATAGGCTTCACTGACAGGCCGAACCGCGAGCCGCAGCGCGCTTACCGCGGCAAGCGGCGGACTCAATCTCATGGGCGCAAAGGCTGCGGCACTCGCCGTCGTGGATAAACCGAGGGCCACGCCGTTCGCATCGAGCTTCAGATTCTCCCGCATATTGAAAAACCCGCATACCACCCGGGTGTCAATGCATCTGCTCCAGCGCTCATGGTCGCTCAAGCTTTCCCAGTTCCGGCCGAACAAACTGAGCGCAATTTCGTGCTCTTTATCCCGCACGGACTTGCTTTTGCTCTCTTTTCCATTGAGCTTCTTGTGAACATCGGTCAGGATTTTTTCGTACGCTACCGGTTGGGAACGGAATAGATTCATCATGGAATGGCCGCCGTACGCCTGCAGTTCATGCAGCAGACTCCGTAATCCCTCTTCCGAATAGCGCCTTTGCGTCTTCTGTTCCAGCAGTATGTCTTTGATGGACGACGGCAGGGCAAGACGCCCCGACCCCTCGTCGGTCAGCACGTCCACCAGAAAATCGATTTCCTCTATATCGCTTTGCTGCAGCAGTTTCAATAACCCCGCATCGCAATTTATAGTTTTCCGCATCAGCCTCAATCCACAACCCGGTGAATTCGCCCTGTTGATCGCTTTTAACTGCTTAACCAGGCAATCATTTCGGCAACGATATTCACGCATTAATCGAATGCAATAATTTATTAACGGCCGCATTTAGAATTTCTAAAGGTTTTTAATGCCCCCCGGGGCGGCGTGCGTTATCGCCGCTTCCACACGGCATACCCCGCCGCGGCGCCGCGATATGCCGGATACTGCGCAACACACGATCAAGGCCAGGCAATTCCATTGACGAACGCCGTGGCCCGCGATACCACATCGCCGCATCCGCGCCCCATCGTGATCACGTGGTGGCGGTCTGCCAACAGTTGCAAGTGCACGTTTGTGTTGCGCGCCGCTTGCGCGATCTCGAACGCGCCCGATACGGCCGCGGCGTCGTCATGCCGTGCATGGATGACGAGACAAGGCGCCCGCAGCACGTCCATGCGGCGCAGCACCACCGCCGCCAGCTTACGCATCTGGCCCAGCGCCCCCCACGGCGTGCCCGGCAAGCCCGCGCGGCGCGGCCGTCCCGGCAGCGGGCGATGCCGGGCGATGCCGAGCACTCGCAACGCCGGCAGCAGGAAGGCAAGTCCCGCGCGGCTCGTACCCGCCCGGCCGTCATGACGGAACACGGGCGATAGCGCCAGGACGCCAGCCACGTGGAACGGGCGTTCCTGCGCCAGGGCAAGGGCCAGCACGACGCCCGTGGAAATTCCGCCGACCACCACACGATCGGTCCGGCTGGCCAGCGTATCTGCCCCACGGCGCACGCTGGCCAGCCAATCCATCCATCCTGCGCCGGCCAGTTCCTGCTGCGACCCGCCATGGCCCGCCAGCTTGACCGTCATCACGGTGTAGCCCTGGTCATTCAGGCCGCGTGCCAGTTCGTGCATTTCCCAGGGCGCACCGCCCAGGCGATGAATCAGCAGGATTCCCGTTCGGGTGCGCTCGCCCTTGCCCGCCAGCAACTGTTCGCCCGGCAGGGGCGCCATCGTCGGCAGCGGCCCTTCGGACGCCGCCGCCTCCCGGACGAAGGGTGTCCCGCGCGGGCCGGGAAACGCCGCCATCTTGCAGACCGTTTCGATCGCGGTCATACCGACGCTCCCCCGCGCTGAAAGCGCTCAGGCGGCAAGCTTGCGCCCACGGCGGCACGATACGCCTCGAGGGTATGAAACATCTTTTCTCCCAGGCGCAGGTTCGCGTCAGCAAACGCCCGCGCGGTGGTCACGATGGTCTGGGTATGCCATGGCCGGTTCCGGATTTGCAGGATGCAGTCGGCATAGCCGGTAATGTCACCCGGCGCGGCCAGCCAGCCGGTGCGGCCGGGCACGACGATCTCGGGCAGGCCACCCACATTGCTGGCAACGACAGGCCGCTCGCCGGCGAAGGACTCGGGCACGATGCGCGACCAGGCCTCGGTCGCGGAGGGAACCAGCACCACATCGGCGGCGCGGATCATGTCGGGCACGTCGGTCCGATGGCCTGCAAACACGACATGCTGGGCGATGCCGAGATCCACCGCCAGCCGGTACAGCGAATACGCATACGGTTGGGTGCGCGCGGTCGCCATGCCCACGACCAGGGCCACCGCGGGCACCCCTTGGATGCGCAGGCGCTGCACCACGTGAAGCAAATCGGCCTGGCCTTTCTCCGGGCGCAGCATCCCCACGGTGGCGATGACGTATGCCGCATTGGGCGCGGGTATCCCCAAACCGCGCCGGATCCGCAGGATTGCCTCCGGCGCGTCACCGGACTGGAAGAACGCGTCGCCGGCCCACTCCCCGACCACACTGATCCGCTTGTCGGGCACCAGCCGAGCCGCCAGCAGTTCCTGTTTGCCGACGTCGCTGGTGGCGATGACGTGGTCGCAACCGATCTTCCATTCCATCCGGCGGCGCAGGGATGAACGCATGGGCTTGGCGAAATGACGCGTGCGCACGACGGCGCACAGGTCCCGGCACAGCGCGGCCGTCTTGCCGTCGGCGCGGCTATGGCTATCGATGACCTGGATGCGCATCGCCTGGACGGCGCGGCGTAGCGCCAAGACGGTCCTCGGCGAGTAGGCAGGGTTGAAGTCGATGTCCACGGTCGTCAGCTTGCGCTCGCGCGCGGCGTCGCTGACGGCGCTGCCCGACGGCGAGGCGATGGCCACTTCGTAACCGTGATTGTGCAGCCAGCTCGCCTGTTCCAGCGTGCGGAATTCCAGCCCGCCGAGACTGCGCTCAGCCAGCGTATGCAGTATGCGCATGATGGTCCAATACATCCAGACAGGCCGCCAGTACTTCCCCCGGCGTAATCGAATTGATGCCGCTCGGCGGATGCCGCGGCACCACGAACGCCGATCCGCGCCGGCGCCAGAACCACTCGGGGTTCGCTTCGTTGAAGACACCCACGTAGGGCACGCAAGCGCCTTGCGCGATATGCGATGGACCGCAGTCATTGGCCACCACCAGGCGCGCGCGCAGCATGATGGCGCTCAGTTCCGCAATGGGCCGGCAATAGGCAATGGAGAAGTCGGACCGCTGCATCGCGCGCAGGGCGTCCCGTTCCGCCGACTCCTGCTGGCCCAGCACAAAGAGGAAACGCGCGCCGGCGCCCAGCACCGGCTTCAGCCTGTCGGCCAGCCGCAAGTAGTTTGAAAGGCTCCAACGCTTGAAAGCGCCGGCGCCGCCCCCGGGAATCATCACCACGTCGCCGCCCAGCGGCACGCGCAGGTGCGGGCGCGCAAGCGTATGGAAACATGCGCGTGTCGCCCCCTCAAGGTCGAATGGCCGGTACGACGCCAGCACGCGCAGATTGGCCTGGCCGATGTATTCGTTGATGTCCTTGCGATGGCAATGCGTCCAGGCCAGGTCGCTGATGCGGGCATTGCTAAACCCCAACCGGATCGCCGGGCGGCGCAGCAGATTGACCACGCCGAATCGCTCGCTGCTGTGGTGCAGGCTGACGGACATGCGCGTCTCGGATTTCAGGCTGCGCAGGTAGTCGATGAACGTCGAGGCCCGCACGAACTCATCGACCCAGGGCAGCCCCCGGTAGAAATTGCCCACGTCGTCACGGGCAACCACCTTCAACCGGCGCGACGGCCACCATGTCTTGAGCTGATACAGCGTTGGCATGGCGACAATCTGGTCGCCCAGCTGCGGCTGGCTCCTGACATACACAACGATTTCCGACACCTGCGGCCTCCGTATTGACGGCCGGTTGGCCGATGGCGGGCAATGTATCGGGAGGCGTCAGGCAAATTTCCGGGATCTCTTAAACAATTGTGAAGAAGCATTAAGACGCGAGGCGAACAACGACACAATTTCGGCGGCGGTGCATGGCAAAGGCCGCCGGCCGGCTACCTGCCCTGCCTGGCCTCGCGCATCAGGCGCATTGTCAGCGTGGCCACCTCGCCGACCAGCGCCTCGCCCGAATCGGCGTTGCTCATGACCAGCACGGCAAGCCTGTCGCGCGGATCAATCACCCACCGGGAATGAAACGCTTCCGTGGCCCCGCTGTGTTCACGCAGCGACGCGGCGGTCACCAGCTCGTCCCCGCAGGGCGCGGCCAGCCATGACAAGGCCAACCGGCAATTCAGATCCAGGCCGCTGCCCGCCGCGGTTTCCAAGGCAAGCAACGCCTGCACGGCTCCCTCTGTCAGCACCCGCTTTGCGCCAGTGTCGTCGCCGGATCTGCCTTGACCGAACAGCATGGCGGAAAAGCGCGCCATCTCTGAAGCGCTCACCCACAGACCGTCCGCCGCCGCGTTAGGCTGTGGCGCTTCCTTCCAGGGCTAGCCGCGCCGGTAGCCGGCCGCCCGTTGCCCCACCATGCGCTCGTGCGGCTCAAAGCCCGCGCGCGGCATATTCAAAGGCCGAAAAATTGTGCGGCGTACGTAGACGTCAAGCGGTTCGCGCGCCGAATGCGCCACCATGTCGCCCAGCAAGGCATACGCCATGTCGGCACGGGCACGGCCCATCGTGTCTTCGGGCGTGTTTGGGTGCATGTCCAGCAGCGTGCGGGCGGTAAAGGGCGCGGCATCCATCCACTGCGCGGCGTTGCGGCGCGGTTCCACGCGCCAGTCCCCCAAGGCCTCGCTAACCGGCCTGTCCAGCGACAACAGGCCCTCATCCGTTGCGCGAAGCACGGCCGCGGCCGTGACGACTTTGCTGATGGCGCCCACACGGTACAGCGTGTCGCCGCTGGCCCTTCGATGCCGCGCCGCATCCGCGTACCCGAAGCCTGTGCTCCAGACGATGCGCTGATCGGCCACGATGGCAATGGACACGCCGGGCACATCGGACACGCCCATTTCGTAAGGAATGCGCTCGGCCAGATAATTCACCACGGCGGCATAGTCCCCCTTTCCGATCTTTGCAGGCGCGGCGGGGGGCAATCCCTGGCAGCCCACCACGGCAAACAGCAAGGATCCAATGGCGGCCAGACGGGCGAGCGAGAACATGGATGACGGCAAACCCTATCGATGAGAATGCCGAGATGCTATCCATGCACAAACGCGGGATCTTTGCCGGTTTGTAGGGAGTTTGTGAAGATCTATGCGCGCAAGCCGGGCGTGGCAGCTGGGTCAGGCCGGGTCAGATCCGGTTGGGTCAGCTCAAGCGGCTTGCCAGCGGATTACGAAGCGGGCGCCGCCCAGGGGGCTGTCCGTCACCAGCGCCTCGCCGTTGTGCCATCGCGCCACGCGGCGCACGATGGCCAGGCCCAGCCCGGTTCCGCCGGTGCCGCGCGCACGGCTCTCGTCAAGCCGGATGAAGGGATCGAACACGCGCTCGCGATCGGCGGGCGGCACGCCCGGTCCATCGTCATCCACCGTCAGCACGTAATGCTGCGGGGCGGGACTGGCAAGCCCCACCTGAACCTGTCCGCCCGCGTGGCGGATGGCGTTCTGCAGCAAGTTGAGCAAGGCGCGTGTCATGTAGCGGGGGTGCAGGCGCACTTCGCCCGCGTCGCAGTGCGCCACCCCGCAATGCACGCCCGACAATCCGGCCTCGAACGATGCATGCTGCACGACGGAATCGAGCCAGCCGCGGGCGTCCTGGGCCTGCAGCGGAATGTCGTCGCTCTTGTGTTCCAGGCGAGCGTACATCAGCAATTCCGACGCCATGCTGTCCAGCTCGGCGACATCGTTTTTCATGTCCTCGACCAGACGCCGGCGTGCGGCGGGATCGGCCTCTTGGTCGATCATGTCCAACTCGAACGTCAAGCGGGCAATGGGCGTGCGCAGTTCGTGCGATACCGCATTGGTCAGCTCACGCTGATTGCTGATCAGCGCGCTGATGCGATCGGACATCTGGTTGAAGGTGTCGCCTAGCCCGCGAATGCTGGAAAACCGCGACAGCTGGGCGCGCACCCGCAGGTCGCCCTGTCCCATCCGCTGCGCGGCAGTCTTCAGCGCCTCCAGGTCGCGCCAGACCGGCAGCGCCCACACCAGCATGAACGCGCACAGCAGCACGCCCAAGGCGGCGTAGATGGCAACGATCACCCACGTGCCAACAAGCGGCTCAGGCGGCAGCTTGACCATCAGCCACTGCGCGCCGGGGCCCGGTATGGCCGCCACGAAACTCATCAGGTTGTCGCGCAGGAAGAAACCGCCCGCATCGATGGTGCGCCGCTCGTCGGCGGTCAGCGCGAAATCCGGCGCGTTGTAGTCGACCGGCTCCAGCACCTGCAACGCCAGTCCGTAATGCGGCGCCAGCGTGTTGCGCACATAGTCGGGGCGCGCCTCGGGCGGCACGTGGGCCAGCTCCTGCTTCAAGCTGTGCAGCTGGCCTCGCACGGCTTCGCGCGTGTAGTTGGCCGTCTCCGACTCAAAAAGATAGTTTGCCGCCCGGTCGACCACTTCGTTTGACAGCACGAAGCCAATGGCCAGCACCACGAAGATGCGCAGGACGAACTTAAGCATCGTCCAGCTCGTGGCCCTTGGGCGAGAACAGATAGCCCTTGCCCCAGATGGTCTTGATGCGAGCCGGATCCCGCGGATCGTCATCGAGCTTGCGGCGCAGTTTGCTGATGCACACATCCACGGTGCGATCCAGCCCATTGAATTCGATTCCCCGCACCGCGTTGAGCAGATCGTCGCGCGTCAACACCTGCCCGGCCTGGCTGGCAAGCGCCCAGAGCATTTCAAATTCCAGCGTCGTCAGGTCGACCTCGACCCCGGCCAGCATCACCGCGCGCGTCTGGCGGTCAATGGACAACGCGCCAAAATCCAGGTGTTCGGGCTGCAACTCGGTCTGGTTGTGGCGCCGCATCAAGGCGCGGATCCGCGCCAAGAGGACACGCGGTTCCACGGGCTTGATGACGTAATCGTCCGCGCCGGACTCCAGCCCCAGAATCTGATCCAGATCGTCTTCCCGCGCGGTCAGCATCAGGATCGGCGCGGACGAAAACGCGCGCAGGTCCCGGCAGACCTGCAGGCCGTCGCGGCCCGGCAGCATCAGGTCCAGGATGGTGATGGCCGGCTCGTGGCGGCGGAACGCATCCACCGCGTGATCGCCACGATAAGCCTGGGCAACATTGAAACCGTGTTGTTCCAGAAACTGCGCGATCAGGCGCGCCAGTTTCGTATCGTCTTCAACTAACAGGGCCTTGGTCATGGTGTGCAGACAGAGTTTCATGCACCGTCACAGTGCAATGGCGCGGCAAGCATACACCGAACCCCGCCCGCTGCCGCTCGTGCAACGCCTGCGCCCCAGTCAACCCCGCGCACTCGGACGCGTGGAGTTTGGCGGGATTCTGTTCTGGCCGCGCATCCCCGGATCTGTATCTGGCGGCGGCCCTTGCGGCCCGCTAGACTGCGGCGATCCTGTTCTTCCGAACGCCCCGCCGGGCTCGCCGCCATGCTGAAAATATTGGGTAAGGCCTCGTCCATCAATGTGCGCAAAGTGCTGTGGACGTCTGCCGAACAGAACCTGCCATTCGATCTCGAAGACTGGGGCAGCGGTTTCCGGTCCACCTCCGATCCGCAATTCCTGGCGCGCAATCCCAATGCGATGGTGCCGGTGATCCAGGATGGCGACTTCGTCCTATGGGAGTCCAATACCATCATCCGCTATCTGGCGGGCCAGTACGGCGGGCAGCCTCTCTATCCGGCGGACCCAAAAGAGCGGGCCGGGGTGGATCAGTGGATGGATTGGCAGGCAACGGACTTGAATCGGTCCTGGAGCTACGCGTTCATGGCGTTGGCCCGGCAGTCGCCCGCGCACCGGGACCAGGCCGCCATCGAGGCGTCGTGCAAAGATTGGGCGCGATTCATGGGGATCCTGGACCAGCGCCTGGCCGGCACCGGCGCGTACGTGGCGGGCAAAGCATTCACCCTGGCCGACATTCCCGTGGGGCTGTCCGTGAACCGCTGGTTCGAGACGCCCTTCGTCAAGCCCGCCCTGCCTGCGGTGGCGGCCTATTACGACCGCCTGGCCGAGCGCGACGGCTACCGGCAACACGGCCGCAAGGGGACGGCTTGAGAAGGGGACATGGCCGGCGCCGGCCGGGCCGGCGCGGTCATCCTTCCTACTTCACGACGCCGCAAACCAGGCGTCCGCCCCCGCCGCCCAGCGGCTCGGGCTTGTCGCTGTAGTTGTCGCCGCCCGCGTGGATCATCAGCGCGTGCCCCTTCACGTCGGCCAGCTTCAAATGCGGCGCCAGGACGGTTTTCGTCGCGCTGCCGTCGGCCGCCACCGTGAGGACCGGCAGGTCGCCCTGGTGCCCGTCGGTCGCCATCGGTCCCTTGTGGGCCTTGGTGCCCTTCGGGTCCAGATGACCGCCAGCGCCGCCGCCCGGGGCGGTCTTGCCGTTCACCATGCCCGGTTCGCAGGAGCCTTTCTCATGGACGTGGAAACCGCGCTCGCCCGGCGGCAGGCCTTTGAGGTGCGGCGTGATTTGCAGCCCCTCCTTGGTGTCTTTCAAGGTGATGGTGCCGGCGCTCTTGCCCACGCCTTCGGGCGTCAGGAACGACATCGAGACGTCTTCGGCCAGCGCCGCGCTGGACGCGCCCGCCAATGCCAGCGCCGTGACAAGCATCGAGAATTTCTTCATGAATTGCCTCCTGGAAAGATGCCCGCGAGCTGCGGGCTGCCAACGGTGCGAGGCGCGCGCCCCGCGCATGGGTGGCGTCAATGAAGATATCACCGGCGCCGGGCGGTCCGCCAGCAAACTTCATTCCTGATACAAGGTTTGACACGGCGTAGGACACCGCGCCGTTTATCCGTTCACCAGCAGGATCACCGCGTGCAGCAGCACGCCGATCAGCCCCCCGACCAGCGTGCCGTTAAAGCGGATGTATTGCAGGTCGCGCCCCACGCTGAGCTCAAGTTCATCGACCAGATGGCGCTCGTCCCA